>CAMTPG010000013.1 GCA_947074335.1 uncultured Parabacteroides sp. | reverse complement strand
ATTTCTGAATGTGACTGGAGTTCAGACGTGTGCTCTTCCGATCTAGAAATCAATACAAGATAAACGAATAGCTCCCGATTATCGGGCAGGCATGCCCGAATAATGTACATGAATCAATTTCCAAATGTTGTCTTTTTTTTCGAATAATAATGTCTCACGACCATTGTTCCGGCGGCTTTGTCCCGATTTGTCTTTGGTATCAAATTGCCAGTAAAGCTGAATATAAGCCATGTGGTCGTGAATCCGGATGACTTCATTTACACTGTATAACCGGCGTTCCTGTAAGTTTCCGAAAGCTTTGCTTATAAAATCATGGAAAATACTATTCATTCCGAAAAACTGCCCCATGGCGTTAATAAGCGAAATCGAATCATTCTCAGCCCATACATTGCGGGCCAGTTCTTCATCCACATTCGAAACAGAATCAAAATAATCCTGCATTCGTTTGCGCAAAATCTCTTTTTCGGCATCCGGTTTTTCGTCGGGATAAAGTTTTTTACTCAAAAGTCGCACATGCTGTCTGTCTGATAGCTGCGGATAAGCAGCCAGAAGCTGTTGTCCAAACAAATCTGAATCAGTGCATTGTTTCCGGAAGTTTTTAATCTTATTTAAATATTCAATCTGAAAATCAAGCATTTCGGTTGTAAAAGAACTATCTGTTTCTGCAAATAATCCTACAATTTCAGGATTCTCGGATTCTGTTAACCGATTTACTAATAAGTTGATATCTTCAATTTGATTGATATATTCCGAATTCAGATGATATCCCGGCCGGAAATAAAAAACAGTATCCGCTTTTTGTCGGGCAGATAATTGATCTGAAATTCCCAAAAGCAGGCTGAAACACATCATAAAACAGATTCTTTTCATACGAATTCAATTTAGTTTAATATATTATTTAAATGCGATACATCATAATCCGTTTAAAAACAATTTACTTTTGCAACGAATGTTGTAAAAGTATGATTTAAATATATATAAATCAATAAGATACACAAATGTGTGCTGGTTATCTGCATGTTACTGATATTGATTATCAATGGAATAAAAATGAATTTTTATCAAAAAATCCCGGAAGGAAATTTGTTGATCTAAATCGGACTATCAAAACCGGCTTTTATTCTGTCATTACAGATACAGGATTTTTCCGGCGGAATAAATGCTTCCGGTTTCTTCAGATTCTTCCGAAGCCGACCGGACAGCACAGGGTTTGCCGCCATGTGCAGAATGCGGTTTAATACTTTTTGTAACATTTTTATATATAATGTATGAAATATGTAGGCAGTAGCTTTTTAATTGTGATGAAAATTGAGTATCTTTGCGCCGAAAATAAACTATATAGAACCAAATGGAAGTACTTAAACATGAGTGTGGAGTCGCCATGATCCGGTTGCTTAAACCTTTAGAGTATTATCACGAAAAGTATGGTACCTGGATGTATGGTCTTAACAAGCTCTATTTGTTGATGGAGAAGCAGCACAATCGGGGACAGGAAGGAGCCGGTTTAGCATGCGTTAAATTAGAAGCCAGTCCCGGCGAAGAATATATGTTTCGTGAAAGAGCGTTGGGAACGGGAGCCATCACCGAAATTTTTGCCTCTGTACATAATCATTATAAGGATTTACCGGCGGGTAAATTAAACGATCCTTATTTCGCTAAAACTAATCTACCCTTTGCAGGAGAGCTTTATATGGGTCACCTGCGTTACAGTACAACCGGCAAGACCGGTATTTCTTTTGTCCATCCTTTTATGCGTCGCAACAACTGGCGAGCAAAAAATTTAGCCCTTTGCGGTAATTTCAATCTAACGAATGTTCAGGATATTTTTGAGGAGATCACAACCATCGGTCAGCATCCGCGTGCATATGCCGATACCTTCATTATGCTTGAACAGATCGGGCACCGCCTGGATCGCGAAATTGAACGCTTGTACAAACAATGCGAGACCGACGGCTTAACCGGCATGGACATTACAGATGCAATCGAAGCTCATGTTGATTTATCCAATGTTTTGAAACGTTGTGCTCCGCAATGGGATGGCGGCTATGTAATCTGCGGCCTGACTGGAAGCGGCGAATCATTCAGTGTGCGTGATCCGTGGGGTATTCGTCCGGCCTTTTATTATGCCGACGATGAAATTGCCGTACTGGCATCCGAACGTCCGGTGATTCAGACAGCTTTCAATGTGCACGCCGAAGATGTAAAAGAGCTGAAACCGGGCGAAGCCGTGCTGATCAGCAAAGCGGGCGAATTCCGTACAGCTCAGATTATGGAGCCTAAAAAGAATGAGGCCTGTTCGTTCGAGCGCATCTATTTCTCGCGCGGCAGCGACAAAGATATTTATCAGGAGCGTAAACGACTGGGCGAAAACCTGGTACCTGCCATCCTGAAATCCATCGACAATGATTTGAATCATAGTGTATTCTCATTCATCCCCAATACAGCCGAAGTGGCTTATTTCGGTATGCAGCAGGGATTGAACAACTACCTGAACAAACTGAAAAAAGAATGGATTGCCGATCGCAGTCATCTGTTGCAGGAAGAAGAACTGGAGCAGATTCTTTCCATGCGGGTACGTTGCGAGAAGGTGGCTATCAAAGATATTAAACTGCGCACCTTCATTGCCGAAGGTAACAGCCGCAATGATCTGGCAGCACACGTTTACGATATTACATACGGCAGTATTGTACCATTCGAAGATAATCTGGTGGTTATTGATGATAGTATTGTGCGCGGAACTACGCTGCGTCAGAGTATTATCGGGATCTTAGACCGCCTGCATCCGAAGAAGATTGTGATTGTTTCCTCTTCGCCACAGGTTCGTTACCCGGATTATTACGGTATCGATATGTCGCGTATGAATGAATTTATCGCCTTCAAAGCCGCTGTAGCGTTGCTCGAAGAGCGCGGTCAGTCGCAAATATTGCATGATGCTTACGCCAAAGCAAAAGAACAGTATGCCCTGAAGGGTGTTCCTACCGAAAATGCGGTAAAAGCCATTTATGCTCCCTTCACAGATGAAGAGATTTCTGCTAAAATGGTTGAATTACTTACACCGGCCGGAACAAAAGCCAAGGTTGAAATTGTTTATCAGACTATCGAAGGATTGCATGAGGCTTGTCCGAATAATCCGGGCGATTGGTATTTCTCGGGCAATTATCCCACACCGGGCGGTACACGCATGGTAAACAAAGCCTTTATTAATTACATGGAAGAAGAATATTTAGTCAAAAAATGACACAACATATTGATTTTATGCAAACAGAAAAAACAGCAACATTAGTCTTAGACGACGGTACCGTTTTTCGGGGTTTCTCTTTTGGATACGAGAAAGATGTAACCGGCGAAGTCGTGTTCAACACCGCTATGACCGGTTATCCCGAAAGTTTGACAGACCCTTCGTATGCAGGCCAGTTGATGGTTCTTACTTATCCGCTGGTTGGTAATTACGGTGTTCCTGAACGCACTTTCGAGGCAGATGGCTTATCTACCTTTATGGAGAGCGAAAAGATTCATGCCGATGCGATTATCATAAGCGACTATAGTTTTGACTATAGCCATTGGAATGCTGTGGAAAGTCTGGGCAGCTGGTTGAAAGAAGAAAAGGTGCCTGGCATTTATGGCATTGATACACGTGCGCTGACTAAAAAGCTGCGCGAACATGGTGTGATGATGGGTAAAATCATCATCGGCGATGCAACTGCCGAAGAGGTAAAAGATTTTGGCCACTATGATGATGTAAATTATGTAGATAAAGTTTCCTGCAAAGAGGTTATCACGTATGGTGAAGGCGAAGGAAAAAAACGCGTGGTTCTGGTAGATTGCGGCGTAAAACATAATATCATCCGCTCGCTGCTTAAACGCAATGTAACCGTGGTTCGTGTGCCCTGGAATTATGATTTTAACGGACTTGATTTCGACGGCGTCTTTATCAGTAACGGTCCGGGCGATCCTGATACCTGCGATGCGGCTGTTCAGAATATCCGTAAAGCACTCGAAGGCGACAAACCGGTTTGTGGCATTTGTATGGGAAATCAGTTGCTGGCAAAAGCCGGTGGCGCTTCTATCTATAAACTGAAATATGGTCATCGCAGTCATAACCAGCCTGTCCGCATGGTAGGTTCCGAAAAGTGTTTTATCACTTCGCAGAACCACGGTTATGCCGTAGATAACAATACACTGGGCGAAGAATGGGAACCTTTGTTTATCAACATGAATGATGGTACAAACGAAGGTATTCGCCATAAAACAAAACCATTCTTTTCGTCACAGTTCCATCCCGAAGCATGTAGCGGTCCGACAGATACCGATTTTATGTTTGATAAATTCGTGGATTTATTATAATTAAAATGACAGACATGAAAGAAGATATAAAGAAAGTCCTGATACTGGGTTCAGGTGCACTAAAAATTGGTGAAGCCGGCGAATTTGACTATTCGGGTAGCCAGGCGCTTAAAGCGATTAAAGAAGAGGGAATCGAAACGGTTTTGATTAACCCGAATATTGCAACCGTGCAAACTTCGGATGGCGTAGCCGATACAGTTTATTTCCTGCCTGTTACACCTTTCTTTGTAGAAAAGGTGATCGAGAAAGAACGTCCTGACGGCATTCTGCTGGCATTCGGCGGACAGACTGCTCTGAACTGCGGTGTTGAACTGTATCAGAGCGGTGTGCTCGAAAAATATAATGTACGCGTTCTGGGTACACAGGTGCAGGCCATCATGGATACCGAAGATCGTGAATTGTTTGTACGCAAACTCGACGAGATTGATGTAAAAACCATCAAAAGTGAAGCGGTAGAAGATGCCGAAGCTGCCCGCAAAGCGGCTGCCCGCCTGGGTTATCCTGTTATTGTACGTGCTGCTTACGCCCTGGGCGGACTGGGTTCAGGCTTCTGCGATAACGAAGAAGAACTGAATGTACTGGTTGAAAAAGCTTTCTCTTTCTCACCGCAGGTATTGGTTGAAAAAAGTCTGAAAGGCTGGAAAGAGGTGGAATATGAAGTTGTTCGCGACCGTTTCGATAACTGTATCACGGTTTGTAACATGGAGAACTTCGACCCGCTGGGTATTCATACCGGCGAAAGTATTGTAATTGCACCTTCACAAACATTAAATAATACAGATTACCATAAATTACGTGAGTTGGCAATTCGCATCATTCGTCACATCGGTATTGTGGGCGAATGTAATGTACAGTATGCTTACGATCCCGAATCGGAAGATTATCGCGTAATCGAAGTAAATGCACGTCTGAGCCGCTCATCGGCACTGGCATCGAAAGCAACCGGTTATCCGTTGGCTTTTGTGGCTGCTAAACTGGGACTGGGTTACGGATTGTTTGATCTGAAAAACTCGGTAACTAAAACAACCAGTGCATTTTTTGAACCGGCACTCGACTATGTGGTTTGTAAAATCCCGCGTTGGGATTTGGGTAAATTCCACGGCGTTGCCCGCGAATTGGGCAGTAGCATGAAATCGGTTGGCGAAGTTATGGCTATCGGCCGTACTTTCGAAGAGGCGATTCAGAAAGGTCTGCGTATGATTGGTCAGGGCATGCACGGCTTTGTGGAAAACAAAGAGCTGGTCATTGCCGATATCGACAAAGCGCTGAACGAGCCTACCGATCGTCGTATCTTTGTAATCTCGAAAGCTTTCCGTGCCGGTTATACAGTAGATCAGATTCATGATCTGACTAAAATTGACCGTTGGTTCCTGCAGAAACTTTACAACATCATGGATACTTCCAAAGATCTGCATGCACTGGGTAAAGAGATGGGTGAAACAGCTTCTGATAAAACCAAGCTGCTGGCCAGTGCCGCACTGCCTCAGTTTGCTAAACGCTGTCATGATCTGGTGAGACGTGCCAAGATTCAGGGATTCTCTGATTTTCAGGTAGCTCGCGGACTGGAATTCGACGGTGATATCGAAAAGGCGATGCTGGTTGTTCGTCAGTATCGTAAAACACAGGGTATTGTTCCGGTGGTAAAACAAATCGATACGTTGGCTGCCGAATATCCTGCACAAACCAATTATCTGTATCTTACTTACAGCGGTACAGAAAATGATCTGGTATACGAAAATGATCATCGTTCAATCGTAGTATTGGGTTCTGGTGCTTACCGTATCGGAAGCTCGGTAGAATTCGACTGGTGTGGTGTTCAGGCTTTAAATACGATTCGTAAAGAGGGTTATCGTTCGGTGATGATCAATTACAATCCCGAAACGGTTTCTACCGATTATGATATGTGTGATCGCCTTTATTTCGATGAGTTGACATTCGAACGTGTAATGGATATTCTCGAACTCGAAACACCGCATGGCGTGATTGTTTCTACCGGCGGTCAGATTCCGAATAACCTGGCTATGCGTCTGGACGAACAGCATGTTCATATTCTGGGAACTTCTGCCAAGAGCATCGATAATGCCGAAGACCGTGAAAAATTCTCGGCCATGCTCGACCGCATCGGCGTAGATCAGCCTCGTTGGAAAGAGCTTTCTTCCATGGATGATATTCATACATTCGTAGATGAAGTAGGCTTCCCCGTTTTGGTTCGTCCGAGTTATGTACTGAGTGGTGCTGCCATGAATGTATGTTCAAACCGCGAAGAGCTCGAACGCTTCCTGCAGCTGGCTGCCAATGTTAGTAAAAAGCATCCGGTTGTGGTAAGTCAATTCATCGAACATGCCAAAGAAGTTGAGGTAGATGCCGTAGCCAACAATGGCGAAATCGTTATGTATGCGATCAGTGAGCATATCGAATTTGCAGGTGTTCACTCAGGTGATGCTACCATTCAGTTCCCGGCACAGAAATTATATGTAGAAACTGTTCGTCGCATCAAACGCATCAGCAAACAGATTGCAAAAGAATTAAATATCTCGGGTCCGTTCAATATTCAGTATCTGGCTAAAGGCAACGAAATTAAAGTGATCGAATGTAACCTGCGTGCCAGTCGTTCGTTCCCGTTCGTTAGCAAAGTGCTGAAAATAAACTTTATCGAACTGGCTACCCGCATTATGTTGGGCTTACCGGTTGAAAAACCGCGTAAAAACGAGTTCGATCTGGATTATGTAGGTATCAAAGCTTCTCAGTTCTCATTCAATCGTCTGCAGAAAGCCGACCCGGTTTTGGGTGTTGATATGGCATCAACCGGCGAAGTAGGTTGTATCGGCGATGATCTTTCCGAAGCTATTTTGAAAAGTATGCTTTCGGTAGGTTTGCGCATTCCGAAGAAAACTATTCTGTTGTCTACCGGAACTGCCAAACAAAAAGTAGGTATGCTTGATGCAGCCCGTATGCTGGCAGATAAAGGATATAAACTGTATGCTACCGGCGGTACACATCATTTCCTGCAGGAAAACGGAATTCCGAGCGAACAGGTCTACTGGCCAAGCGAAGAAAACAAAGAACCGCAGGCTCTGACACTGTTGCATGAGAAGAAAATCGATATGGTTGTCAATATTCCCAAAAACCTGACAGCCGGTGAGTTGGATAACGGTTACAAAATCCGTCGTGCCGCGATCGACTTGAACATTCCGCTGATCACTAATGCCCGTCTGGCAAGTGCTTTCATTGAAGCCTTCTGTACATTAAGTATGGATGATATTCAGATCAAGAGCTGGCAGGAATATAAATAAGCGTAAATGATCTTTTAATATAGAAAAACCCTTTGCCAATTTGGTGAAGGGTTTTTTGTATTAGAGGAGTTTATTGAGCTTTAAATAATTCTCATTCAATATCCCGTTTATGTATTTGATTTATGAAATATAATTAAGGATAGTAAACGAATAATTAAAAAATCAACTGTCATCTACCTCAAGACGAATATTGTCATCCATAATTAGCTGGTATCCCATACGCGGAATTGTTATAATATGCAGACCCGGAATCATTCTTAATTTTTCTTCCAAAGAATAACGCTGTTGTTCCAGATTTTTTTTATCGGTAGATTTTGTACCCCAAAGCTCTTCATATAAGGTTTCATAATCCTGAAAATATTTATTATTTGCCAATAAACTGGCAAATAATTTACCTTGCAGCGGAGTTAACATAATTTTATCATCAGCAGTTTCTATTTCACGCAAACGAGAATGATAAGTAATACGTATAAGCTTTTTTTCTGATTCTATCATCTCTTTTAAACGATTATTGGCTTCAATACGTTTCTTTCTTTGATTCTTTTTAATACGTTTAATTGTAATAAAGAAACCTGTAAAAATCAAAAAGCCGATAAAGATCCAGATAATAGTAATGGGTCCTGTAAAATGCAGAAAATTTTTCTTTGAATATTCTACAAATCCCTGCAGACAAATAGTGTTATTAATTCCTGTATAAAAAGGATTGGTGGCAAAGGCATGTTCATAAAATGATATATTATTCAGACTATGATCTTCTGATATAATTTTTTCTTCCATTTTACCTTTATCTAATACCGTATAAATTATTGCAGTTTTTGCATTTATATGAGCTGCTGCAAGTAATTGATTAAATAAACTGTCCAACTTATGAATGTCTAACGGATTAACAACAAGCATGATTGTCTGATACATTTTGAATTCACGATCTAACTGATTATCACCTTCTACATCTTCGTAATCTAATTCAATTAAATAATCATCAGATTCAAAATACATTTTTTCATAAAGCGAATAATTTTTGTTCGCTTTTCGAATTACTTTGTTATCAATATTAGACAAGCGATTACTATAATCCATAGCAATAGCATTATTCCATATATCATTTATTTTATGATGGAACTCAGTCTTGATTTTTGAATATAATAAAAATATACCGCAAAGCCATAAAATACAGGCAATGGTATAATAAAAATAAGATAACACAAATTTTTCTTTTCGCAATTTCATAATAGCCTCCTTTGATCGATAACTATTTAAGGCAAAAATAAATAATAAATTCGAAAATAAAACATTTTATACAATAAATATAAGAGTTTTATAGGGTTAATACGAAAAGATAATAGGAATTTTATTCTTAATTTAAGATTAGATTTGTATCATTCCGTGTGAATGATCTTAAATTTTGTTAGATAATATATTGACAAAAGGGTCTCTTTCGTTATTTTATTGATATTTCCTCTTTCCCCACATATGAGGTTTATTTCATTCCAAATAACGTTAGGGCCTTCTTTTTATCTGATTCTTTTTCATTATTTCAGTTTATTATTAAGCTTTTCATATATATTCGAAAAATATACTCAACCAATACTTTCGGAATTTAAAACTTAATTTATGTTTATTTGTTTATAAGAATGTGGGTGTTGTTTCTTATTTATTAAAATAAGGACTTCGATTTATAATCAGAATATTTTAGTTAAGATATAAGGAATGGCAGACGATTCTTCAAAGAAACTGGGTTTAGGCGGTTTAACCGCTATAGTATTTGGTTCCATTATCGGAGGCGGTATTTTTAATATTCCGCAAAACATGGCTGTTGGTGCCGGTCTGGGAGCTACATTAATTGCCTGGGTTATTTCAGGTATCGGTATTTTATTTCTGGTCTTAACATTTAAAATTCTATCTGATCTGCGTCCCGATCTGAATGCGGGAATTTACGAATATGCCCGAAAGGGTTATGGTGAGTATGTTGGTTTTAATGTTGCTTACGGATATTGGCTATGCGCAGCTATGGGCAATATTGCTTTTGCTGTTTTATTGAATGATTCAGTTGGTTATTTTTATCCTGTATTGCTTGAACATGGCTGGCAGACAGTTTTATTCGGGAGTGCCTTTATCTGGATTATGTTTTTTATTTTGGCAATGGGAGTTAAAACTGCGGCCTTATTAAATACAATTGTATCAATTGTGAAGTTTGTTACTCTCGGTTTGATTATAGTTGTTATAATTATCTATTTTAAGTATGATCTTTTTACATTCGATTTTTGGGGAAAAATAGGTGATTTGGGATCCGTTGGTAAACAGGTAAAAAGTACAATGTTGGTTACACTTTGGTGTTTTGTAGGCGTGGAAGGTGCAGTTGTAATTTCTTCGCGAGCCCGTAAAAATACAGATATAGGGAAAGCTACCATTATGGGTTATTTTTTTTCATTGATTTTATATGCTTTAATCAGTATAGGTTCATATGGTATTCTGAAACAACCCGAACTGGCAGTACTTAAAGATCCTTCGGTAGGTTATTTGCTACGTGCAGCAGTTGGTAACTGGGGTATCATATTTGTAGTAATCAGTGTGATTATTTCTGTTTTGGGAGGATGGATTGCCTGGACAATTCTATGTGCACAAGTTCCTTTCACAGCTGCTCAGGTGACAATTTTCCCCAAAAAATTTGCAAAAGTCAATAAAAAACAATCTCCCATTTTTTCACTTTTTATTTCCAGTATTGTAATGCAGGTTTTTATACTGTTGGTTGTTACCGCCGAATCTGTTTATATGGCAACAATAGAACTGACCAGCGTAATGATTTTGCCTGCATATCTTTTTAGCGGATTATTCTTAATTAAGGAAAGCAGAAGTAAATTCAAAACGGAGTCAAATAAAAAACATAATTTGTATTATGCGGTGGTGGGCTGGATTACTTCCCTTTTTTGTTTATGGCTGATTTATGCCGGCGGATTAAAGCTGATGATGCTTACATCTGTATTTTATTTTATAGGGCTGTGTATATTTTATAAGGCCAGAAAAGAAAATAAACAGCCGCAAGAGCGCTATCTGCTGAAATGGGAAATCGTACTGGCTGTTTGTATCGGATGTATTTCTGTTATTTCCATTATTCTGATGGCTATGGGAAAAGCATCCTTGTGAAGAAAATATCTGTATAAAAAATATATATAAACGAAATGAAAGATTTAATTAAAGATGTTCGTTATAATCCGGCCGATGTGATAAACCAGGCTGTCGGATCGTCCAAAGAATTTTGTATGGGATATCTTAATCCTTCCTGGAGCGGACTGGGTTATATATCAACCATGAAACTCTCGGTAGGAGCCGTGGATGTAACCAATCTGGATGAAGTAACCGAGATTATTGTATCCTATGATCGTTGCGAAAAAAATGATGCATATATCGGACAAATTAATATGTTGACAGCCTCTTCATTTTGTGGATTGAATGGTGCACTTTGGGGATTGGATCTGGCGGTTGCCGATGATATAGCAAATGGTAAGCACCAACCGATGTATTGGCAATCGCAACCGGAAGGAGCAGCAATTCCTGTTTATAATTGTCAGCCGCTACTGGATGCAGCCGAACGTTTATTTGGCCGTGTACAACAACGACGATTTCCACCGATGCCGGGCGCTCATGTGGTTTGTGCCAATAAATCAGTAACAGCTGCCGGTCCGCTATGGGTTTGGAGTTCGATCGGAATCGCAATTTTAAAGGATCGCAGTTCGGGTGCCTGTTTATTTGTTGAAGATGCTAATACTTTTGGAAATAAAGATACAACCGAAGCCGAAGTTGTGGATTTTTTAGATAAAACACAACGTAAAGTAACGAATAGTATGGCGCTTTGCGGACAGGATCAGCAGGTTGAATACGAAAAGATTTATGTAGGCTATAAATATAAACGCATTGAAGCCGGTCAGGTGGGTTGTGCTTTAACTTGTGCACCTTATATTCTGCTGGCTCAAAATGCCATTCCTGCAGGTCAAACTGCAGCCGGACTGATGAATCTGACTATTTCAGAGTGGGAAGCTGCTCTCGGACTTGATCCGTTGGAATAAAGAAGCAGAAGCAGGATGCGATTATCGCTTGTTTAAAATAAAAGAATGGCTGTCTGAAATCCGGACAGCCATTCTTTTCATTATATAATACAAATTCATCAATAAGTTGCAGCCGGCGAAGTGATGCGGATAAATTTCGGATTCATGAATTCATAAATCGCTTCGTCGGATAATTCGCGACCATAACCTGATTTGTTGGTGCCGCCAAAAGGTGTTTCCGGTCCGACGCTCACCGTAACATGATTGATATAAACCATTCCGGTAACAATCTGACGAGCTACTTTTACACATTCTTCAATATCCGGACCAAATACGGTTCCGCCCAATCCGAAAGTTGTATCATTTGCTTGCTCGATTGCAGCATCAATATCTCTAACCACATAAATCATCATTACGGGACCAAATACCTCTTCGGTATAAATATCCATAGTGTTCTTGATATCTAATAAAAGAGCGGGTTTCATAAAGAATCCGGGTCCGTCTATTTTCTTTCCGCCTGTAGCCAGTGTTGCTCCCTGACTTACCGCTTTTTCTACCTGTGCCAGCACTTTATTCAAAGCCTCTTCGCTGCTCATCGGACTTACCACGGTATCTCGTTCGAGGGGATTACCCACTTTTACCGTTTCGAGCATATGTTTTGCCTTTTCAATGAATTCTTTGGCAATCGATTCAGTTACAATGATGCGTTTTGGTGAACAACATACTTGTCCTGCATTCCACATACGTCCCATAACAGCTGTTTTAACGGCTTCATCAATATCTGCATTCGGCATTACCACAAAGGCGTCATTACCACCAAGTTCCAGCATTGATTTGATGATGTTTTTTCCGGCAGTTGCAGCAAAACTGGATCCTGCAGGCATACTTCCGGTTAATGTGGCACCTTTCATGCGCGGATCATTGAGTAGTTCAGATACTTTAGAACCCGGAACAAACAAATTGGTATAAACACCTTCAGGAGCACCGGCATCTTTAAATATCTGCTCGAGAGTTGCGGCTGCCAACGGTACATTCGAAGCCTGTTTCATCATGACCACATTACCTGCCATTAAGTTAGGTGCAATAGAACGTGTCATCTGATAGAAGGGGAAATTCCAGGGTTGTACACTTAATATGATACCGGTTGGTTCGTAAGTAACAATAGATCTGCCAAAAGGTGATTTAATTTCTTTATCCTGTAATAATCGTTCGGCATGTTCTGCAAAATAGGTATAAATATCTGCACAGATTTGTACTTCATCTTCACCCTCAGGCAGAATTTTACCCATTTCAATCGCACAGATTTTTGCTAACTCTTCTTTGCGTTGAAGCATAATCTCTGCTACTTTTTTCATTATTTTACCACGTTCGGCTATGGGTGTTTTACGCCATTTCTTGTAAGCATCATGGGCACGACTAATAAGTAAATCCAGTTCTGCCGGAGTCATCTCGGGATATTCTTTTATCAATTCTCCTGTCGTAGGATTAAGTGTTCTAATACTTGACATACGTTTAAATTTTAAAGTTGTAATTGAATAAACAGATTCTTATAGGATGTGATTATTCTAAAAGAGTCTTATTTGATAACAACTCTCTTTGATATTGGTTTTTTGTTTTTTGGGTTTTTCGGTTTTTCAAAGCTGTTTCTGAAGAATTATAATCTTCTCTGTTAATAAAGAATGCCTGCTTTATCCGGTAAGCGGTTAAAAAGTTCCGGTTAGTTTAAAGAGAAAAATTGAATCAATGAAAGAGTTGTATATTAATGTATATATAATAATTCCAGATTGATATGAATGGTTTTGGATATCACCTAAATTATAGAATCAGCATCAGATCTCAAAAATAATACCAATTCCCGGGATCAGGGTTCCGGCTGTATTTTTAATTGCCTTCATTTCATATCTCTGCTCAGAGACGGGTGCTTCGGGATTAACAATTGAACCTGTTTTCAGATAGACATCCGGCTGATTATATTTGGAATTCATTACATTTTGAATGTCCATATAGAAACCAAGCATACATTTTTTCAAATAAAAGGTTTTATCAATGCGCAAATCCAGCTGTGTAAACGGATCCAGTCGCAGGCTGTTAAACAAAGCATAATTGTAAAAAAGTCCGTTAGATGCATCGGCTGCCGATACCAGACTGCTTTTTTCCAGATCATATGGCGTATAAGGTGCTCCGCCTACTACACGCAGTTTTGCACCGATATCCCAGTTTTTAGGTAGCGAGAGCGTTCCGCTGAAGGTGAAAAGATGCCGGTTATCCCAGGCTGTAGGAATATACAACCTATTGTTTCTTCCGTCTTTGAATTCACTTCGCACGAAAGTGTATGAAGCAATGAAGGTGAGATTTTTATGATTATACCAGCGTCCCATCACTTCGAAACCATAAGCCCTTCCCTGAGCCGTCGAAGTAACAGCTTCGTCGCCCAGTACACCGTAATCGGCACCCTTTGATGCCAACGGAATGCTGTCGGTCAGCGACATGGGATAATGATGATAGGATTTAAAGAACCCTTCGGCAGTCAGCTTCAGATGGGCAAAGGGATGGTACTCTACACCGGCACTGATCTGATTGCTTTGGATATAACGCAAATCCAGCTGTTTGTTGATGAACCGGCCCTGCTGGTCTTTAAATCCCATCGTGGTATAAGGCGGCAGTTCATAAAAACGGCCGATTGCGGCATTGAGATACAGAAGGTTCGACAACCGGTAAGAAGCCGAAGCCCGCGGCGAAAATTGTTTGAGTAAATTATTCATTTTTGCCGAATAGTCAGTTGCATCAGTACGGAGACCCAGCGATGCGGTAAATCGTTCGTTTTCAGATTCGTAAACAGCGGTGGCGTAAAGTCCCCATACCATCAGATCCAATTCGGTCTGATAATTGATGATTCCGTCTGCAGCCTCAAACCGTTTCTGAAAAGTCCGGTTACGGTATTGATTATAACCGATATTTCCACCGGCATTCAGTTGCAGATTTGCAAAACGAAAATTGTTCTCGCTTCGAAGCGAATTAATAATCTCATCCGATTGATAATTGAGTGTCAGATTTTCAGGCAGACTGTCATCATTATCTTTGTATTTTTTGTTTTTGTTGTTTAGCAGACTGCGACCGGCAATCAGACTGTAAGTATTATTGCCAGCTTTATGTTTATAAACGGCTCCCAACGTATATGTTTTTTGTTTAACAACAGGCAGATAGGAAAGAATGTATTGATTCTTTTCGCTCATATCGGGCATGTTGAGATTTAATTTCATATCATCAATGGCTCCCAGACCGAGCACAATCAGCTCATTGCGGGGATTAAACTGATGACGGATGCGGAACTGCGCATCCGTAAAGGTTGGCAGGAAAGGTAAACCGATCATATCAAACAGAAATTGCAGATAGGAGCGGCGAACCGATACCTGAAACGTGGTTTTCGGACTCAGCGGTCCGCTGGCAGAAACACCCACTTCCGAAGCGCCTACCACACCACGAAAGGAATATTTCTCGGGATTGGCCTCTTTCATTTTAAAATCCAGCACCGAACTCAGTGCATTTCCGCGAGAAGCCGGAAATGCCGTGGAGTAAAAATTAACTTCCCGGATAAAATCCGGATTAATAATGCCAACCGGTCCGCCCGAAGCGCCCTGTGTAGAAAAATGATTGATCGTCGGGATCTCCACGCCATCCAGAAAAAAGCGGTTTTCGGACGGGCCGCCGCCGCGCACCATCAAATCATTACGGTAAGCCGCAGTAGATGCAACTCCGGGGAAATTCTGGATCACCCGCGAAATATCCCGATTGGCACCGGCACTCTTTTCAATCTCTTTCAGTCCGATTACACGCATACCCAGCGGACTCTCGGCCAGTTTCCGGAAAGGTGTTGCCACCACATTTACTTCGGAGAGTTGCTGACTGGCCGGTTCCAGCTCGATGGTTACAAAAATCGTTTTATTGGTCAGCTCATATTCGGGTGTCACAGTTGTTTTATATCCCAGAAACGAGGCCTGCAGCCGGAAGCTGCCCGGTTTTATATCTTCCAGCACAAAACAACCGGTCGAATCGCTGACCGTTCCGATTGTCTGATTCCAGATCATAACCGTGGCATATGGAATGACATCTCCGCCGGCATGCTCTTTAATTATACCTTTAACAGCATAGGTTTGTTGTGCGCGGCAGACAAAAAAACAGGAAATCAGAAAACAGATTAAAACAAAACAACGACTCATAAAATGAACTGACAGATGAATAGTACAGATAATATATTTTACAAAAATAGGAAAAACAACCGGTTATCCAATGCAAAGAATCTGAAAATGAGTATACATCATTCATGCCTGTTATCTGTGTATAATTAAATATTTATTTGTATTTTTGCCCATCAATTTGACAAGCCGGGACTAACCCGATAATCTTGAATAAATTAATTACAAATGAATATATCATACAATTGGCTGAAGGATTATTTAAAATTCGATTTACAGCCGAATGAAACAGCTGACGTATTGACCTCTATCGGTCTGGAAACCGGTGGAGTAGAGGAGGTTCAAACCATTAAAGGCGGATTGGAAGGACTTGTTATCGGTGAAGTGTTAACCTGCGAAGCGCATCCCAATTCGGACCATTTGCACATTACGACCGTAAATACAGGCGGCGCCGAAGCATTGCAGATTGTTTGCGGTGCTCCCAATGTGGCAGCCGGACAAAAAGTGGTTGTTGCCGTAAATGGTACAAAATTGTATTCGGGCGACGAGAGTTTTACCATCAAACGTTCTAAAATTCGTGGTGTTGAATCGAACGGAATGATTTGTGCAGAAGATGAAATCGGAATCGGAACAGATCATGCGGGTATCATTGTTTTACCCGAAACAGCTGTGGTTGGTACTCCGGCCAAAGAATATTACGATATTAAGAGCGATTATGTGCTCGAAGTAGATATCACTCCTAACCGTGTAGATGCTACTTCTCATTTTGGTGTGGCACGCGATCTGGCTGCTGCTTTAACACAACAGGGTAAACCGGTTCAGTTGAAACGCCCCTCGGTTGAGGCTTTCCGGATTGATGATGCAGCGCCTGCCGTAACCGTTGAAGTAGAAAATACAGAAGCCTGCGTACGCTATTCGGGCATCACTATCAAAGGCGTAAAGGTAACAGAAAGTCCGGAATGGCTGAAAAACTACCTCACCATCATCGGTCTGCGCCCTATCAATAACATTGTAGATATTACCAACTATATTCTGCACGGTCTCGGACAGCCGTTGCATGCTTTCGACGCCGCACAGATCAAAGGCAATAAAGTCATTGTACGTTCGGCACATGAAGGTGAAAAATTCATCACTCTCGACGGCATCGAGCGCACACTGAATACACGCGACCTGATGATCTGCAATGCCGAAGAACCCATGTGTATCGCCGGTGTTTTCGGTGGTCTGGATTCGGGAGTAACCGAAACAACACAGGATGTATTCCTGGAATCGGCCAATTTCCATCCTACCTGGGTGCGTAAAACGGCTCGTCGCCTGGGATTGAATACCGATTCATCGTTCCGTTTCGAACGCGGACTCGATCCAAATCAAACGCTGTATATTCTGAAACTGGCTGCAGAAATGATTAAATCGATTGCCGGCGGAACAATCTGTGGAGAAATTCAGGATATTTATCCGGTTGAGGTTAAGCCTTATCCGGTAGAAGTAACCTTTGCCAAAATCAATTCACTGATTGGTAAAGAGATTCCGGCTGAGACTGTAAAACAGATTCTGAAAAGTCTGGAGATCGCGATCAAAGCCGAAACAAGCGAAGGATTATCACTCGAAGTTCCCGTTTACCGCGTAGATGTACAGCGTGATGTTGACGTGATCGAAGATATCCTGCGTATTTACGGTTACAATAATATTGAATTCAGCGACAGTGTAAAATCGAACCTGAGTTATCAGACTCCTACCGATGTAAGCTATAAACTGCAAAATCTGATTTCGGAGCAGTTGTGTGGCGGCGGTTTCCATGAGATTATGAATAATTCGCTGACACGTCAGGGTTATTACGAAACACTTTCCACTTATCCGGCGGCAAAATGCGTAATGCTGATGAATCCGCTCAGTGCCGACCTGAACTGTATGCGTCAGAGCCTCTTGTTTGGCGGTTTGGAGAGCATTGCCTACAATGCAAACCGCAAAAACGGCAACATTCGTTTCTTTGAATTTGGTAACTGTTATGCTTTCGATGCAGATAAGAAATCCGACGAGAATGTACTTGCAGCCTATGCCGAAGATTTCCGTCTGGGCTTATGGATCTCCGGATTCAGCTTCGAAAACAGCTGGGCACATGCCAATGAGAAGGCCTCTGTTTACGAACTGAAAGCTTATGTAGAAAATATACTGATTCGTTTGGGCGTAGATCTGAAAAAGGTTATTTTCGGACAGCTGAGCAATGATCTTTATTCGGCAGCATTGAGTATTACCACACAGTCCGGTCGCCAGCTCGGTACCTTAGGTATTGTGAACCCGAAAATTGCTAAAGTGCTCGATGTAAATCAGGAGGTATATTTTGCCGAACTGTCATGGACACAACTCATG
>CAMTPG010000012.1 GCA_947074335.1 uncultured Parabacteroides sp. | reverse complement strand
AAAACTACACTACTTACACTGCTGCTCACCGCAACCGGAACCCTGCAGGCCGAAAACTGGATTCGCGTAAACCAGGCCGGCTATCTCAACAACGACATTAAAGTGGCTGTTATGCTGATGCAGGAGGCCGAACCCGTTACCTCGTTTACGGTAACCAATGCGAAAACGGGCGAAACCGTAACTCTTGGTCAGATACAAAATACCGGTGCGCAGGAGCCGTTCGACGGGACGGCACGACTCAATTTCTCCGAAATTAAAACACCCGGTACCTATTATATTACGGCCGGCGAAACCCGCTCGCCCGAATTTCGTATCGGCAACGATGTGTATGCCGGCGCACAGGAGATTCCGCTCTATTACATGCGCCAGCAGCGCTGCGGGTTTAATCCCTTCATCAACGACTCGTGTCATGTGCACGACGGCCGGCTGGTACTGAGTGGCGAAAACGACGGCCTGAAAATGGATGTAACCGGCGGCTGGCACGATGCCTCCGATTATCTGCAATACCTCACCACCTCGGCCAATGCCGTTTATCAGATGCTTTTTGCCTATACCCAAAATCCGGGTGTGTGGCAGGATCAGTTCGATGCCAACGGACTGCCCGGCAGCAACGGCATTCCCGATATTCTGGACGAAGCACGCTGGGGGCTCGACTGGATGGTAAAAATGAATCCTTCGGATACCCTGTTTCTGAATCAGATAGCCGACGATCGTGACCATCGCTTTTCGGGTATTTTCAACGAAGATTCGGTAGATTACGGCTGGGGTCCGGGCATGGAGCGCCCCGTTTATCCGTGCAGCGGAACGCCTTACGGGTTGATGGGTAACCTGAACGACAGCAAAGGGCTGGCTTCGTCGGTGGGTAAATTCTGTTCTTCATTCTCGCTCGGCGCCGAAGTATTCGGTCAGATCGATCCCGCTTTTGCCGCTCTGCTGCAAAAAAAGGCCGCCAATGCCTACGAAGTGGCCAAAGCCAATCCCGGCGCCTGTCAGACCGCACCCTGCGTTTCGCCCTATTATTATGAAGAAGATAACTGGGTAGATGATATGGAACTGGCTGCCATGCAGATGTATCGCACCACAAACGATCCGGTTTATCTGACCGATGCCGTGGATTACGGCCGGATGGAGCCTGTAACACCCTGGATGGGAGCCGATTCGGCACATCACTATCAGTGGTATCCGTTTGTGAATTTAGGTCATGCCCTGCTGGTGATGCAGGATAACCCCCGCATCAGCGATGAGTTTTTGCGCAATATGCGCGCCGGACTGAGCCGGGTGCAGGAACGCGCCGAAGGCAATGCTTTTTTGAGCGGGCAACCCTATATCTGGTGCTCTAATAATCTGGCCACGGCGTTGATTACACAGGCTATGCTGTACCGCGAACTTACCGGCGATACTCAGTTTCAGGAGCTGGAGACGGCTACACGCGACTGGCTGTTTGGTGTGAATCCCTGGGGAAAATGTATGATTATCGGATTGCCCGAACATGGCGACTGGCCCCGCGATCCGCACTCGGCACTGACCAATCTGAAAAACTGGCCCATTACAGGCGGTATTGTCGACGGCCCCGTATATACCAATATCTTCAATTCGCTGCGCGGTGTGCATCTGCGTAACGAAGATAAGTATGCGCCCTTTCAGAGTGGCACGGTAGTATATCACGATGATTACAGCGACTATGCTACCAACGAGCCCACGATGGACGGCACCGCATCGACCACCTATTTTCTGGGTAAGCTCTCGGCTGCAGCTGCCGAAGAGTGAAACAAATGTGAAATGAAAGCACAACGCCTGTTTTTTCAACACTTTTAATAGAAGAATGGATGAAATAAATAGAATCTTCTTAAAGATTGTAATAAAGAATAATGCTTTGGATGCTATTTATTTCATCATTTTTCGTTTTCTTTGCGAAAAAATTCAGACTCGTGAATCTTATAATTGAACAAGGTAATACATCTTCTAAATTGGCGGTTTATCAGGCCGGAAATTTAGTAGCCTCATTTGTGCATAAGAAACTGGAGCTTGAGCATGTGGCAGATTTGTTTACGGAATATCCGCTGACACAGGGCATCTTCTCGACTGTGATCGATACCGATTACTGTCTGGTGGAATACCTGAAAAGCCGGTTGCAGACATTTATCTTACTGGACGAAACAACGCCCTTGCCTGTTACGGTTAACTACAAGACGCCCAAAACATTAGGCCGAGACCGTGTAGCCGCCGTAGTGGGAGCTCATTACCTGAAACCCGATTGCCCCTTGTTGGTAATCGATGCAGGTACGGCCATTACTTATGATCTGATTGATGCCGACGGTACTTATTGGGGCGGAAATATTTCGCCCGGTATGACAACCCGTTTTAAGGCATTGAATCATTATACCCAAAAACTGCCGTTGGTTTACGAGCCCGAAACGGTGCCTTTTTTGGGCGACGATACGGTAACAGCTATCCAGTCGGGAGTTGTTAACGGCATTATTTACGAAATGGACGGGTATATTTGTGCCCTGAAAGAAAAATATCCTGCTCTTTTGGTTTTTTTAACAGGTGGCCATTCTTTTTATTTTGAAAGCCGGTTAAAAAACTCCATCTTTGCAGACATTAATTTAGTGTTGACAGGATTAAACAGAATCTTAGAGTATAATGTTGAAGATTAATAAACTGATAATAACAAGCGTTCTTATATTCATTCCTTTGTGTTTGATGGCTCAAAACAATACGAATTCTCCGTATACCCGTTTCGGTTATGGTGAGTTGGGCGAACGCTCGTTTGGTGCAGGACGCGCCATGGGTGGAGTGGGTTACGGATTGCGATCTCCAAAGCAGATAAATCCCTTAAACCCTGCTTCTTATAGTAGTATGGACTCCCTCACATTTCTCTTTGATTTTGGCGTAGCCGGTCAGCTTTCCTGGTTTCAGGAAGACGGAAACCGTCAGCACGATGTCAACGGAAATATCGAATACATCGCTTTGCAGTTTCCCGTATACAAAGGAGTGGCGCTGAGTTTCGGCCTGTTGCCTTATTCGTTTGTAGGCTATAAATTCGGAGCAATCCGTACCGAAAACGGCGTGAGTTTTCAGGATTCGTACAATGGTTCGGGCGGTTTGTCGGAAGCCTATGGCGGTATCTCCTGGGAATTTTGGAAAAAACGCATGGCTGTGGGAGCTAATTTTGGCTATCTGTTTGGTAACATTCGGCACGAACAAATTGTTACAATGATAAACGAAGGTACTGATGCGTATAATACAAACCGCTATCAGGAATTACGTGTGCGTGACTTTAAGATGAATTTTGGCTTACAGTATACACAACCGATCAGCAAAACCGAAAGTATAACATTGGGTCTGGCCTTTTCTCCTTCGCGCGAGATGAAACCCAAATCCTATCAGTTAACCCAGGTGTACAGCTCGACAGGTTCGGTGAATGATGTAATTAACTCAGATACCATTTCCGGCGAAAAATTTGGTTTGGCCGCCACATATGGTATTGGTCTTTCATACGTTAAAGAAAATAAATTATTAATTGCAGCCGATTTTTCGTATGAAGATTGGGGAAAAATGTCTTACTTTGGCGAAAAGAACCATTTCAGAGACCGTTATCGTACGGCTTTAGGTGGCGAATACATCCCCGGCTACAACAAACGAATGTATCTTAACCGTATACGTTATCGTGCCGGAGTACATTATGCGAACTCTTATTTGCGTCTGAATCAGACCACTTCCAATCCGAAGGGTGACAGCTATAATGAAGTAGGAGCAAGCATAGGTTTAGGTTTGCCTTTGATTGATAATCGTTCGATGGTCAATGTTTCCTTCGAATACATGAAAAAACTACCGGATGTAAAAGCAAGTATGGTCGACGAACAATACTTCCGTTTTACAGTGAACTACACGTTCAATGAATTGTGGTTCTTCAAGAGCAAGTTAGATTAACAAGATATAGTTATTATTTAGATAGATAAAGTATGAAGACCAAAGTAGCATTATTTGCATTAGGATGTACATTAGCATCATTCGGTGTTCAGGCACAGACAGGTGTGCAGACAGGAACTCCGTTCGGTTCAGGAGAGGATAGCATACGTTGTATCACGAATATCAGCTTGTTCGTACCTTACGCTAAAGCTGGTAATTTCGCAGATGCGTATGATTTCTGGGAACAGGCTTATAAAGAATGTCCGGGAGCTCATAAGGATCTTTATCTTTATGGCGTACGTATCATGGACTGGAAAATCAAAAACGAAAAAGATGCTGCCAAAAAAGCTGCATTGATCGATGAATTGATGGCTGTTTATGATAATCGTGTGCAATACTTCGGAAATGATCAGAAATATGGTAAAGACTGGATCGTATCACGCAAAGCCTCTGATTATGTGGCACAGATGGGTGACAACGCACAACCGGAAGTTATCTATGGCTGGTTAGGTGATGTAATTAATGAATATGGAAATAAAATGGAACCCCTGGGTGTTTCATTGTATATGATGTCTTCGCACCGTCAGTTGTTGAATAATCCAAACTTCAAACAACAGTACCTTGAAGATTATCTGAAAGCCTCTAAAATTTTAGATGCACAGCTGCAGGCAGCCATTGCTTCTAATAATGAAAAAGAAATTAAGAATCTGACTACTTTCAAATCGGCTATCGACGGCGGTTTTGCCGGTAGTGGAGCTGCTGATTGCGAAACGCTGCAGAATATGTATGCACCGAAAGTAGCCGAAGCACAGGGCAACCTGGATCAGCTAAAAGAAATTCTGGCCATGCTTCGTCGTGTACGTTGTCAGGAAATCGAAGCATTTTATAATGCAGCCGAATATGCCTATGCACTCGAACCCAGTGCGGATGCAGCAATTGGTATCGCGAAACGTGCCGTAAAATCAAAAGATTTCGATACAGCGATCAAATATTTCGAAGAAGCAGCTAAAATGGACTCTGATCCGGTATCTAAAGCAGAAGATTATTATCTGATTGCCGTACTGTTGTTCGACCAGAATAAACTGACTCAGGCTAAACAATACTGTCTGAAATCAATCGAATCGAATCCGGATTATGGTTTGCCTTATATCCTGATTGGTAATATGTATGCCAAATCGGCCCGCTCAATCTATCCGAACGATGCGGTAATGGCTAAAATGGTATATCAGGCTGCTATCGATAAATTCCAGAAAGCTAAATCTGTGGATTCGAATGTGGCAGATGATGCAAACAAACTGATCAGCTCATATCGTGCACACTTACCTTCTACCGAAGAGATCTTTATGCATCCCGAACTGGAAAAAGGTAAAGCGATTACAATCGGCGGCTGGATCGGCGAACGTGTAACTGTACAGTAAGCTTATGGCAAGAAACCGTTTATCCGGTAAACTAAATAATCAGGGCATAACAATCACCGTTGCGGTGGTTGTTATGCTTCTTTCGTTTTTTACTTCCTGCGGCGGAGATAAGAAAGAGATCATTGCGGTTTCTTTTGATCCCGAAACCAGTTATACATTACGTACAACGGATGTTTCGACGCTTATTTCTGATTCGGGTATCACACGATACCGGCTCAAAGCACAGGACTGGATGATTTTTGATAAAGCCAAAGAACCTTTCTGGTATTTCCCCGAAGGTCTTTATTTAGAGAAGTTTGATTCGCTTTTCCAGGCAGAAGCCTATATCGAAGCCGATACTGCATACAATTTCGAAAAGAAAGGCTTGTGGAAACTGATAGGCAATGTGAAAATAGAGAACCTCGAAGGCAAGAAATTTGAAACATCTTTACTATATTGGGACCAGAAAGAAGAAAAGATGTATTCGGACCAGTTTATCCGGATTACCGAAGCCGATAATAAAGTGATTACCGGCATCGGATTCGAATCGAGTCAGGATATGTCGCACTATCAGATCTTTAATTCGGCCGGACAGTTTCCGGTCAGCGATTCACCGCCGGCAGCACATCCTGCTGATACCACGATTATACTGTCGGAATCTGATACACTCGATATAATTACAGAATAACTATATAGAACGTGAATACGTTAGCCTACATCATCATCTCTTTAGCCTTGTCTGCTTTCTTTTCGGGGGTCGAAATAGCTTTTATCTCCTCGAATAAGCTGCGTTTTGAGTTAGACAAGAAAGGAAAAAGCCTCACCAGTAAAATTCTGGATATTTTCTACAGTAATCCGAATCTGTTTATTTCCACCATGCTGGTGGGTAATAATATCTGTCTGGTTGTTTATGGTTTGTTGATGGCTATGATACTGGAGCCGTTTATCGGACACCTTGTACATAATGAAGGGCTGATCGTCTTGTTTCAATCCATTATCTCCACGCTGTTGATTTTATTTGCCGGCGAGTTTATTCCGAAAACCATCTTTAAACTCAATCCGAATTTTTTGCTTACCATTTTTTCGGTGCCGCTGTTTATATTTTACATTATACTTTATCCGATCTCTAAATTTTCATCACTGGTCTCTTTCCTGATATTGAAAATACTGGGAGCCAAAAATATAAACAGCTCTTCGCAACGTACCCTGGGGCGGGTGGATCTCGACTTTTTTATCCAGCAGAGTATTGAAGATGGATCGCAGAATTCGGAAATGGATACTGAAGTGAAGATCTTTCAGAATGCACTCGATTTTTCGAATGTACGATTGCGCGACTGCATTGTGCCGCGTACCGAAATTGTGGCCTGCGATAAAACCGTGTCGGTGGATGAGCTGCGTTCGCGCTTTGTGGAAACCGGATTGTCGAAAATTCTGGTGTACGACGAAAATATTGATGATATAATCGGTTATATCCATTCGTCGGAGATGTTTAAGAAACCCGACGACTGGACACAAAATGTGCGTTCCGTATCAATCGTACCCGAAACCATGGCAGCCAATAAACTGATGAAACTGCTGATGCAGGATAAAAAAAGTCTGGCTGTTGTAGTAGATGAGTTTGGCGGAACGGCAGGCATTGTAACGCTCGAAGATCTGGTAGAAGAGATCTTTGGCGAGATAGAGGATGAACATGATATTCGTTCGCATGTGGCCCAAAAGGTAAATGAACATGAATATCTGCTCTCCGGGCGTATGGAAATTGATACCGTGAATGAAAAATTCGGACTTGAGTTGCCCGAATCCGACGATTATGTAACCATTGCCGGCTTAATTCTGCATGCTTACCAGAAATTCCCGAAACTGAATGAAACCATAACAATCGAACATTATACCTTTAAGATTATTAAAGTGACTGCCAATAAAATTGAACTTGTAAGGTTAAAGGTACAGAATGATTAAAAAATACTGAAGAAACGATGTTGTCAAAGCTTTTTTTCGTATCTTCGTGCCCTAAAAACGTGAAATAATAAACTTTAAAATAGATAAAAGATAAATGGCTACGCTGGAAAAAATCAGAAACAAAGCAGGCTTGCTCGTACTTATCGTAGGATTGGCATTGTTTGCTTTTATCATTGGTGACTTTTTAAACTCCGGTTCAACGTACTTCAGACAATCCCATGAAAACATTGGCGAAGTTAACGGAGAGGTAATTAAAATTCATGATTATCAGGATTTAATTGATGAAATGACTGAAATGTACAAGATGCAGACAAACTCATCTACTGTACCCGAAGAGTATCAGTCGCAAATTCGTCAATCTGTATTTGATGCAATTGTACAGGATATCGTATTGAATGAAGCTGCACAAAACTTAGGTATGAACGTAACTTCAGACGAACTGTTTGATATGGTTCAGGGAGAAAACATCTCTCCGATGATTCAGCAAATGCCCATGTTTGTGAATCCGCAGACAAATACATTCGATAAAGCTGCTTTATTGAACTTCCTGAAAGCAATCGACGACGATAATATCGCCAACTATCCGGCTGATCAGCAACAGCAGTTGATGCAGGCTCGTCAGTTCTGGTTGTTCTGGGAAAAGAATATCAAACGTCAGCGTCTGGAACAGAAATATGCAACCCTGCTGGGTCAGGCTGTTTCTGCCAACAAACTGGATGCAAAAGATGCTTTCGAAGGTTCTGCTAAAAATGCAGATATCGCTTATGTAATGCAATCGTTTGCTTTCATTCCGGATTCGGCTGTGACAGTATCAAAAAGCGAAATCGAAAATCTGTATAAACAACGCAAAGAGCTTTACAAACAAAAAGAAGGTAAAGTTGTAAAATACATTACGGTTGATATCCGTCCGAGCGACGAAGATTATGATAAAGTGAAAAACGACATCATGTCGTTGAGAGACGAATTTATCGAATCTGAAAATGTGGCCGAACTGGTAAACGAAAATTCAGAAGTTCCTTATATGGATGTTTTTGTTACGGAATCTGTAATTACACCCGAAATGGGTCGTTTTGTTCAGACCGCTACTGTAGGCGAAGTGTATGGTCCGGTATACGAAAACAATTCATACAAAATGTATAAGCTGGTGGATAAAAAAACAGCAGCCGACTCAGTTAAAGTAAGCCATATCATGTTGGCAGGTCAGGATGATGCAGCGCTGACAGCGCTTGCCGACAGCTTGGTTAATGTATTGAAAAAAGGCGGCGATTTTGCAGCACTTGCTCAGGAATATTCTGTAGATCAAACAGCCGAAACCGGTGGCGAACTGGGTTGGTTCACTGAATTGGCTGCACTGAGAGGTATTAACGAAGATTTTAAAAATGCTGTATTCTCAACTCCGGTAAACGATTACAAAGTGGTAAAAACAATGTATGGTACACACATTGTAAAAGTAACAGATAAAACAGCGAACGTTAATAAATACAAAGTAGCTGATATCGAAATGTCGGTATCGCCAAGCTCTAAAACCTATGGCAATCTGTATAACGAACTGAATCAGTTTGTGGCTAAAAACAACAACATGGAGAAACTCGACGAAGCGGCTCAGGCTGCCGGTTTCAATCTGTTGGCTGATGTAACTATTACAGAAGCAGACCAGATGCTGGGATCAGTTAAAAACTCACGTCCGGTAATCCGTTGGGCTTTCCAGAACAAAAAAGGAGATGTTTCTGAAATCTTCGAATGTGATGATAAATTTGTAGTAGCTGCCATTCAGGGCAATCAGCCTGAAGGTTATCGCTCACTGGCTGCCATGACTCCGGTACTGCAGGCTGAACTGGTTGCCCGGAAAAAAGCCGAATTACTGGCTGAACAGCTGGCTGCTAAAAACCTGACTTCACTGGAAGCATATGCAGAAGCTATGAATTCATCGGTTGATTCAGTTAAATTTGTAAACTTCAACACTCGTCGTATCGCAGGTATCGGTGCAGAACCTAAACTGAATGCCATGGTTTCACTGGCACAGCAGGGTAAACTGAATTCACCGGTTGCAGGTAACAACGGTGTTTATGTATTCGAAATCTACGAAGAAACAGACGGCAACAAAGCTTTCGATGAGCAGGCCGAAGTGGCTGCACTCGATGCAACTAATGCTTATCGTCTGGGTTATCAGGCTATTCAGTCGCTGATCAATAACGCAACAATCAAAGATAATCGCATCCGTTTTTATTAATCGGATCTAAACGATAGTTAAAGAAAAGGGCGTGCAAACATTGTATGCCCTTTTTCTTGTTTATATTAAATGGCAGTTTGCTGTTCTGCTGAATCTGATTCCGGTTTTGCCGGTCTTATTCATCGAAAGGCCATGCTGTCGGGATCTTATTACAAAGAAAAGAGACTATGAGTGAGAAGAAATGCTTATTGGGAATGACGCTGAAGGAACTTCAGGCGGTGGCTGCCGAAACGGGAATGCCCGGATTTGCGGCTAAACAGATGGCCGACTGGCTGTATAAAAAGAAGGTGACTTCGATCAGCGACATGACTAATATTGCACAGGCCAAACGTGATTTGCTGGAAGCACATTATCAGATTGGTGTCGTGCCGCCTTCGGATGCAACCCGTTCTGTAGACGGTACGATAAAATACCTGTATCCTGTGGGCAATGCCAATTTTGTGGAATCGGTTTATATTCCGACCGACGACAGGGCAACCTTGTGTGTATCCTCGCAGGTAGGTTGTAAAATGAACTGTCTCTTCTGCATGACCGGAAAACAGGGTTTTACCAAGAATCTTTCGGCAAACGAAATTCTTAACCAGATCCAATCGCTGCCCGAAACCGATCAGCTGACCAACCTTGTTTTTATGGGCATGGGCGAACCGCTGGATAATGTAGACGAATTATTCAAAGTGCTCGAAATTCTTACGGCATCTTATGGCTACGGATGGAGTCCGAAACGTATTACGGTTTCTACGATCGGTGTACCCAAAGGATTGAAACGTTTTCTGGAAGAAAGTGATTGTCATCTGGCTGTCAGTCTGCACTCTCCTTATCCCAAAGAGCGCATGGAGCTGATGCCGGTAGAAAAAGCTTTTCCGGCACAGGAAATTCTGGATATGATCCGCCAGTATGATTTTTCTCATCAGCGCCGGGTATCTTTCGAGTATATCGTATTTAATAATTTGAATGACGATTTACAACATGCCAGGGCTTTAATCTGTTTATTAAAAGATATTCCCTGCAGAGTAAATCTGATCCGTTTTCATGCTATTCCCGGTGTGGATCTGGAAAGTTCAGATTTGAAAAAGATCGAACAATTCAGGGATACATTAAATGATGCCGGACTGATTTGTACCATTCGGGCCTCGCGTGGCGAAGATATTTTTGCAGCATGCGGTATGCTGTCGACATTGAAAAAGGAAGAAAATAGAAAGAAATAATTCCTTTTGGTTGAAAAAGAAATTATATTTGTATATTAATAAAATGATCAGGATATGAAAACACGTGCTTTATGTTTTGGCTTATTTGCATTCTTGCTGATTTTAAGCGGATGTAAAAAATCGGGTTCCATGTTAACCAATGCAACCGGTTTTGCTTATGAAATTGTGGTAACAATGAATAAAGCAGGCTGGGACGGTCCTGCCGGACAGGCGATTAAAGGTGAACTTACATCCGAAGTTCCCGGTTTACCCCAGGCTGAGCCGGCCTTTAAAATATCCTATGTCATTCCCGATCATTTTAAAGGATTACTTACGTATGTACGTAACATCCTGATTGTAGAGGTGGATCCTTCCATTTATACCAAAGTTTCATTATCGGTGGAACGTAACCGTTGGGCAAATAATCAGGTGGTAATGACACTTAAAGCACCTTCTAACGAAGATATTGTAGAATACATCAAAGAACATCCGCGTACAATCGTGGATTATTTTAATCAGGTTGAACGTGATCGTACTTTGGCGCAGCTTACCAAAAATCACAGTCAGATAGTGGAAGATCTGGCCCGCAAAAACTTTGATGTTACGCTGTATGTTCCTACCGATATGACCTATTATCGCGATACAACCGGTTTCCTTTGGACTTCGAATAATGCAGGAACAGGTCGTTCGGATATTGTTATCTATGATTTCCCTTATACCGATGCAAATACATTTACCGAAGAATTTCTGGTAAATATGCGCGATTCGGTGATGAAAGCAAATATGCCCGGTACTTATCCCGGTTCGTATATGAAAACCAATAAAGATCGTATAACCTATACCCCGACTACAATCGACGGCGAATATGCCGGAGTTTTACGCGGTTTGTGGGAAATGGAAGGCGATATGATGGGCGGCCCGTTTGTAAGTCATGCCCGTCTGGATAAAAAGAATAACCGGATTGTTGTAGTAGAAGGATTTGTCTATGCACCCGAAACAGATAAACGTAACTTTATGCGCCGTACCGAATCGGCTTTGCATAGTCTGCGTTTCAATAATGGTGCATCCGAAGACAAAAAAGATGCTGCACAATCTTCAAAAGAAGACAAATAACAGTTAAATGGAAGAACGATTGATCAGAGTGGGGATTACCCACGGCGACATAAACGGCATTGGCTATGAGGTGATTTTGAAAACCTTTCTCGATGCACGGATGGCAGAGATGTGTACTCCGATTATTTACGGATCATCAAAAATTGCTGCCTATCACCGCAAGACACTTGAATTGCCTGCCGTTAACCTAAGCATCATTTCGCAGGCCGAAGATGCCGGTTCAAACCGGGTTAATATCATTAATTGTGTGGATGAAGAGGCTAAGGTCGAATTAACACAATCCACCCCGGTTGCCGGACAAGCCTCTTATCAGGCTCTCGAGGCCGCTGTAACCGATCTGAAACGCGGTGCAATTGATGTACTTGTTACAGCTCCGATTAATAAACATAATATTCAGAATGCCGAATTTCATTTTCCGGGTCATACTGAATACCTTGAAGAATGTTTTGGCGGTGTTGGTCGTAAGGCATTAATGATTATGCTGAAAGACGAATTGCGTATAGCGCTGGTTACCGGGCACATCCCGATTTCGCAGGTGGCCTCAAAAATTACGCCCGAAGACATTGTTTCCAAACTCCGTTTGTTCAATCAATCCCTCAAACAGGATTTTGGCATTGAGCGTCCGCGCATTGCCGTATTGTCTCTCAATCCGCATGCCGGCGATTCAGGTTTACTGGGTAAAGAAGAAGATGAGATCATCATCCCTGCCATGCAGGAGGCCGAAAAACGCGGGGTTATGTCGTTTGGTCCCTATGCAGCCGACGGATTCTTCGGTTCGGGAAGTTACGATCTGTTCGACGGCGTTCTGGCCATGTATCATGATCAGGGGCTTGTTCCCTTCAAAACACTGGCCATGGAAGACGGCGTAAATTTCACAGCCGGTCTTTCGGTAGTGCGCACTTCACCGGCTCATGGTACAGCCTATGATATAGCCGGACAGAATAAAGCTTCTGAGGAATCATTCCGTCAGGCTGTTTATTCTGCGCTCGATATTTTCCGTAGACGAATCACATACCGGGAAGCAACTGCAAATCCCTTGCGTAAACAATATTTCGATAAGGGCGCTGATAATGAAAAACTGGATCTTACCAAAGATGATGCAGAAACTTTATAATCAATAACAGATGATATTTGCGGATCCATCATTTGGATCAGCCTATTTTTTATTTTGCGAATCATTTCTCTGGTATTGAAAATTCGATACAAAAAAAAGATCCGACAGTAGTGCGCTGTCGGATCTTTTTTCGTTTTCTGCAATTCGGCTTTATCATTCTGTTAATAAAATTGCCGGCATTTAAAATTGCTGACAGTTTGTCAGTGAATCTGCTTGAATCCGACAATCTGCTTTTAAACATCCATTAATTTTAAGTGAAAGAATCCTTTTTTAAACCAAATTTTTTTTGTTAGATAAAGTTTATGTAAGTTTGCCTTTTGAAAGTAAAATAAAGGAATTACACACTATGTTTAAGGATAAAACGATTGTATATACATCCGGAACATTCGATATGTTTCATTACAACCATCTCAGGATGATAAATTATGCCCGAAGTCTCGCCGACATTTTGATTGTAGGTGTCAGTACCGATGAGCTGGTATCATCTTATAAACCGAAACCGATTATACCCTTTACCGAGCGTCTGCAGATTATTGAAGCGTTAAAGACTCCCGATATTGTGATACCGCAACATACGCTGGATCATTCGGAAATTGTAAAGAAGTTACATATTGATGCATTTGTAGTTGGCGACGATTGGTACGGTAAATATGATTATCTGGAAGATATGGGTGTACAGGTCTTTTATTTTCCTTACGGAACCGGTGTTTCTTCTTCGGCGCTGAAAAAAACAATTCATGATTCATACGAAGCTAATCTGAAAACGCAGCGACAGGCTAAGCCTGTTACTGTAAAAGGACTGGGCGAATCTGAATAATTGCCGGCGATGGAAAAACAAATATTAATTACAGGAGGTACAAAGGGGATAGGCAAAGCTGTTGCTGTTTGTCTGGCTAAAGCCGGATATGCGTTGATTCTGACTTATGCCTCTGATTTATCAACTGCCGAGATTACAGCCGAAGACTTACGCCGTGAATACAATGTGCCGGTACTTTTATTACAGGCCGATATCACCTCGCCCGATTCAATCAATACGATTGATGCATTTCTTGAATCGCATCAGATAACTTTGTATTCGGTTTTGTTTAATGCCGGATTAACCTGTCGTGATTCATTCGAGGATTTGACCCCCGAAGCATGGGAACGCGTGTTTTATGCCAATGTGCATTTTCCGGTATTTTTACTGCAACGTCTGGTAAAACGTATGCAGAAAGGCGGCAATGTTGTATTTACCGGTTCGCTTATGGGGATTGAGCCGCATTCGGTTTCGCTGGCTTACGGTGTAACAAAAAGTGCAGTACATGCCATGGTAAAAAATCTGGTCAAATTTCTGCTTCCTTACGAATTGCGTGTAAATGGCATTGCTCCCGGTTTTGTAGATACCGAATGGCAGAAGAATAAACCGGCCGAAATCCGGAAAAATATAGAACGAAAAGTGGCATCAGGCCGTTTTTGTGATCCGGAAGAATTAGCCGAAGTCTACAAAATGGTGATTGAAAATAATTATTTTAATGGTGAAGTAATCGTTGTAAGCGGCGGTTATTCCTATAAATAAAAGATAAATGAGTGATTTGGATAAAGAATACGAAGCATCGCTGAAATCGATAGAAACCGAAAATAAAATAGATCGCATCTTTTACCGGCCTATTGGTTTTCGTATTGCTTGTATGCTGCGGGGAACCGGGATAACACCGAATATGGTAACCATCATCTCCATTTTTGTGGGAGCTGCGGTGGGTTACTTTTTCTATCCCGATAATTTAATTTATAATATTTGTGGTATTTTATTGCTGATAGCGGCTAATATTCTGGATTGTGTAGATGGTCAGCTGGCCCGCCTTACCGGAATCAAATCAGCCGTGGGGCGCATTCTCGACGGTTTAGCCGGCGATATCTGGTTTGCCTGCATCTATGTGGCCTTTGCATTACGTCTGTCGCACGAATATCATACCTACTGGTTTTTTGCCCTGGCCGTTGTATCGGGTTTTTCTCATTTATTCCAGGCTAATATTACCGATTACTACAAAACACTTCATCTTTATTTTATCAGTAAAGAAAAGGGTGCCGAGTTCCAAACGATCGAGCAGGTCAGAGCGCGTCATAAATCCATGAAATACGGAATCAATAAATTCTTTTATTTTCTTTATCGCGGATATACGTTATTGCAGATTGTGGCTACTCCCTCTTTACAGGAAATGCTTCAGTCATTGCATGATAAATATGGTGATGATATACCGGATGATATTCGTGCCGATTTTCGTAAACAGAGTCGTCAATTGATGAAACTCATTGATTTACTGACTTTCAACGGTCGTACCATTGTGATGTTTATCGTGGTTTTGATCGGCCAGGTATGGATTTATTTTGTATACGAAGTTGTTGTACTGAATTTTGTGTTATGGCTGGCCATGAATAAACACGAAAAGATGTGCGCAGCATTTTATAAAAAATAGTTTGTTTTTTTATGAAAAAGAATGTGCTTGATATTGATGATTTGCGCGAAGTTTCGTCATTCTTTAACACAAAAATCGGAACTTTTCTCGGAAATCAGGGCCTGAAATGGTTACAGATAGATAAAGTAAACCAGGCTCACATTAATAGTTTTGATCTGCGTGGTTCGGCTTTTACACATGGATTGCTTACCGATCCGCTTATCGATGTGCGTTATACGATACATAATAAAGAGATTCTCGATAAGCTGCCCGAAGGTGCTTTTGTCACGGTCTCCAATCATCCCATCGGTTCGCTCGACGGGATTATTCTGATTGATATATTTGCTTCACGGCGTCCCGATTATAAGGTGATGGTTAATGGTATTCTTACCAAGATTAGTTCTATGTCGGATAATTTCATTTCGGTTAAACCCGATTCGGCAAAGCAGGGCGCAAACGTGAAAAATGTGAATGGCGTTCGTTTATCGCTCCAGCGTATGAAAGAGGGACATCCGATGGGATTCTTTCCGGCCGGCGGCATTTCGATGTATCAGAAAGAGACCAAAGATGTTCGCGATATCAGCTGGGCACACAGTGTGATTCGTCTGATCCGTAAAGCCGGTGTTCCGGTTTATCCGGTCTATTTCGATTGTAAGAATTCGGATTTCTTTTACCGTCTCGGACGCATCGACTGGCGCATCCGGCAGCTGCGCATTCCGGCAGAAGCCTTTAATAAGCGCGGACGTACGGTCGATGTTTATATCGGCGAACCCGTATCGCCCGAAGAAATGGCTGTTTATAAAGAGGATAACGAACTGGCTGATTTTCTGTACAAACGCACTTATGGTGCTAAAAAATAGTAATGAAACGTTAGAAAGTGACATTCCATGCTGTTTTTTGAATTAAGATTTGTAATTTTGGCAGATAAACTGAAATAATTACAGATCTTAGTAGTATGATGACGAAAGCTGACGTTCAACAAATCAAACAACGCTTCGGGATTATTGGTAATAATCTCGCTTTAAACCGGGCGATTGATGTGGCACTTCAGGTGGCTCCAACCGATTTATCTGTACTCATTACAGGCGAGAGCGGCGTTGGTAAAGAGACATTTCCTCAGATTATACATCAAAATAGTGCACGCAAACACGGACAGTATATTGCCGTAAACTGCGGAGCAATTCCCGAAGGAACAATCGACTCTGAATTGTTCGGGCATGAAAAAGGCTCATTCACCGGTGCCTTATCCGATCGTAAAGGTTATTTCGAAGTAGCGGATGGCGGAACAATTTTCCTCGATGAAGTAGGAGAATTGCCTACTCCTACACAGGCCCGTTTATTGCGCGTGCTCGAAACCGGCGAATTTATCCGCGTTGGTTCCTCAAAAGTACAAAAAACCAATGTGCGTATTGTGGCTGCTACCAATGTGAATCTGCTGCAGGCCGTTTCCGAAGGTAAATTTCGTGAGGATCTGTTTTATCGTCTCAGTACGGTGCCTATTTCTATTCCTCCGTTGCGCGACAGAGGAGAAGATATTTTATTGCTTTTCCGTAAATTCGCCGGCGATTGTGCCGAAAAATACCGCATGCCGGCCATTCATCTCGATGAAGCCGCCCGTAAAATTATGCTCGACTATCGCTGGCCGGGGAATGTGCGTGAATTGAAAAATGTAACCGAGCGCATCTCCGTAATCGAAGAGAGTCGTGAAATTACTCCCGAAATTCTCAATCTTTATCTGCCGAATGCCAACATCGAAAAATATCCTGTTTTGGTAAAACACGAAACAAACGATCAGAAAATATTCAACAGCGAACGCGAAATTCTCTATCAGGTGCTTTTCGATATGCGTAAAGATGTAAACGATTTAAAAGCACTTGTGCACGGACTTATGAATACCGGTACCGGAAACGTGGCCATGCCCATGCCCGAAGAGCATCCGCATCCGATCTTTACACAGCCCGTTCCGGCTCATCCCGTTGCCGCCGTTGTTCCGCCTATTCAGGAGGCTGTGCCTGTAGAAGAGCAGGCCATGTCGCTCGAGGAGGTTGAAAAAGACATGATTCGCAAAACACTCGAAAAATACAACGGTCGTCGCAAAAATGCAGCTGCCGATCTGAAAATATCAGAACGAACACTCTATCGGAAAATAAAAGAATATAATCTCGAGTAAAAATATACAGTCCCGGGTAAAGCGGTTACCTCTGGTAAAACGGATACCCGGTTAAAGCAGATAGTCCGGAAAAGCCGATAATTACCGGACAAAAGCAAATATCTCGAATAACAGAATACAGGCTTTGGATCAAAGCCTGTCATTTCAAATTCAGAAAAATCATTTCAAATTCAGAAAATTATTACAAATACAGGAAATAACTTCGAATAAAACAAGATGCTGAAAACAAACAAACTATGGATTTTTGGTGTAATTGCTCTTTTAGGCTGTTTACTGACAGCTTGTAAATTGTCGTATACCTTTAATGCCTCGACAATCAATTACGAAAAAATAAAAACAATAACAATCAAAGATTTTCCCAATCAGGCTCCTTTGGTATATCCGCCCTTGTCGCAGACCTTTACCGAGACGCTGAAAGATATTTATGTGCGCCAGACGCGTCTGCAGCTCACAAATAATAACGGCGATCTGGAGCTGGAAGGCGAGATCATCGGGTACGATCTGGCTCCGATGGCGGTTAAAGAAGATGCTTATGCTTCGCAAACCCGTCTAACCATAACCGTCAGAGTACGTTATCAGAACCGGGTTGAGCCTGAAAATGATTTCGAACAGACCTTCTCGGCCTATCGTGAGTTTGATGCCACTATGATGCTTCAGGAAATACAGCAGTCGCTTTCGGATGAAATTGTAGACGAACTGGTGGATCAGATTTATAATGCAACCGTGGCAAACTGGTAATCGATGAATATCTCCGAATTCTATCAACTGGTTGAAAATCCTGC
>CAMTPG010000011.1 GCA_947074335.1 uncultured Parabacteroides sp. | reverse complement strand
TTCATCTGACCTAAATACTCTACCTGGTGCTAACATACGAATAGGTAATTTTCCTATACGGTCGTATAACTGGGTAGGATCGGTGCTGCCATGGGGTGATACCTACTTCGAAACGGAGACAGATATCGGCAAGTGCTTTACGTCGGGGCAGCTAGGGAGTCAGAATGGCCAGAAACGAGTGATGAGCCCGCAGCAGATAGTATTTCACGTGAAGCGAGTGGCGCAGCAACCGAATCGGGGTCGATGGATACCGGATTGAGAGCAGAATCAGCAGAATCTGAGATTAAATTTTGAATACTGTCAGTATCATTATTTGAATTATCACAAGTAGATTAAGCATACTGATTTTATGTGTTTAAGATGCTTGTATAGTAATGCACAATATTCAAATTCATATCAAAACTCTTAAAAAATAGTATGCATTTTTTCATCAGAAAAGTTGAAAAATATGTTTTTGAAGCATATCGCAAATGAATCTTATCATATAGTAACTGACATAATTACAATCACTATGTTTAGATTACATTCATTTTACAATATTTAGATTATATTCCCATACGTTTTATATTACGAAGAATGCCAGTACTACTACGTGTACTTGTGGTACTTTTATCAACAAGCACAATATAATCATAAATATAACCCGGAAGAAATTCTTTCCCATCAGGAAGTGGTAATGAATAGTTCCACCAGCCAATATTATCGCCATTTACTACAGGATTTATCTGTCCGGTAATATGTACATAATTTGAGGCATCAAAAGGGATCATAACTAAAGCACCATATATACTATCCATTAACAAATCCCGGGCTCCATTTCCAAATGTTTTAGAAGGACCTACTGTTCCGGAAGACAATATATATTCATAACCACTGGTAGAGGGGTATCCGATCGTTGCAGCATAAATCGTATCCATAATATCTGTTGATGGTACTGTAAATTCTATTTCAATGGCAGAAGCTACATGATCGAATACAATCGGTATAGTTTGAGGTGTATTTTGTGTTATTACAATATCTTCCATAGCATACCATAAATAATCTAATCCGTTATATAAATCCGTTGCTATGCCATTTCCACTTTGCGGAAAGGCCGGTGTTTTATCTGAAGAGTTCAATAATTCTGAAACGGCATAAAAATTAAATGTATCCGTAGATAATGCTATTTCATTATATACTGCAGTCAAATAACCAGCTTTATCTGCAATATAATGATTATAATAAGTATAAGTATTACTCCCTTTCAAATTATAATAAATTGTTACATGTCTGCCTTGAGGCAATAATATAGTATCATTATTTTCCAGTGTACGGGTATTAAAAAAATCATTTCCTGATGTTCTACCTGCAACAGATGCCGTAAAATATACATATCCGCGACTTGTTGTATCTTTTATTTCAGTAGTATCCGGCAAATCTTCTATTATCAGATAGATATCATCACCTGCACAACCAGATCCTAAAATGATCATTAAGAGAAATAATAATTGAATATTTTTTTTCATTTTTATACTGATTAATTAGTAGCTATAACATCATCTGAAACATCAATTTCTTTCCAAGGAGCAACTTTTACAATTCCAATAAATAGACTATCAGCATCAAATATCAGATCGTATTCATAACAATGTCCTCCCAAAAATCCGCCAGAGGGTGCAGGTATATTAACACTACAAGATGAAACTGTTTCCATTTGTTCTACTTGTGCATTAAATTGCATATACCCTGTAGATGGATTATATGGAACTATGATATAGGAAGCCTGTGTTCCTGCATTATTCATATTGATAGTACTTAATTCTCCTGAGTTAGTAGTAGCTGAAGCTATTACGCCATCTTTCAAACTCCAACTTACATCATTAGTAATTAGAGGTAAATCCATAGACACACTATAAAAATTGGTCGCCTCATCTTCATTATCTTCATTGACTAAATTAACAACAATCTGTGATGCCACATGATTGAATGTTATAGGAATGGTCGTACCATCCGAATCAATTACCTGGTTTTGTATCAAACACCAGAGATAATCTGTACCGTTAGATAAACCCGTTGCTATATTATCATCAAAAGAAGGAGGCGTATCATCTGTTTTTGAAGATATTCCTACGAAATCGTAAATTCCGGTGGTAAGTAATAGCGGAGTACCACTAGTTGGTGTTAGTGTACCAGCCGATTGAGAACGATATACTGGGGAACTCATAAATTGTTCATCTCCTTGTGATGAATAAACATAAATTTGTGCTTTACAGTTAATCGGAAATGGAGTAAGAGTACGGGTTATAATACTATTTTCCATCCGTGATGTAAAATAGACATTATACTTATTGCGCTTCCAAGTTTCAACACCGCGAATATCATCTACATGAAATATATTATCTACACATCCCGACAAACTAAAAAGCAAAATCAGAACTGAGATAATATGAATTGATATGTATTGTCCTTGTTTCATCATTGTATTTTTAGGGATTACCAGAAATGGAATAGAGCCCGATAGCTGTATCCTGTTTTAATTCTATTTCATAATGATAACTGTATCCACTTTGATATAAATTAGAGATTGGCCGGGGCAAATGTTTTACACAAGATTTATGTTCAGCACCTTTTTCCGCTTCGATATAAAGCTTCATATCTTCTTTTACGATAAAAGGCAACATATATAATTTAGCAGAATCACCATCCAGTTCAAATAATATAGAATCTGTAATAAAAGAAATTGGCTTTATTAACCCTGATGAAATTGATAATTTTGCACTGTCGGCGGCGGGGGCTGCCATCTTTAAATTAAGCAGATTCCATGTACTATCAGGCAGATTAATTTTCAGGTTGATCTCAGTAGATATATTCTGAAAACGCACTTCAAATACAGGTTGTTCATCGTATTTCAGGTTAATGGAATCGCCATGCCACCAGTAGTAGGCTTCTCCGTTATAAAGATGACGGGTCAGACCGGTACCGGGTTCAATATCGGGTGTTACATCAACTTTGAGTTTATTGCTTGCTATGGCATAAAATTGATAGCTACCCGAACGTAGTTTGATATGATCGTAAAGTGGCGAAAGCCAGCCGCTGCGCGGAGCCCAATAAACACTATGATAATACCAGGGATCTTCAGATGGATCATCATCGGCCCGATATACGTATATATGAACCAAGCTATACATCGGAAGTGGTGTATAGGAAACTTCCTGATCACTATATTCTTTATGGAATGAATAAATTTTAGGATTTTTTAAGTTACAGGCAAATATAGGACTTATATATCCCGAATCTACGCTGATTACCGATGAATCACCTATAGAACCCTCATCGATAATCAGTGTTGTAATATCACGACTGCAGCCATAAAAACAAAGACAGACTACGAACAGACTGAACAAAATAAATTGATATATATTTTTTTTTGATTTCATATCCATTATAAATTACTCATCGCTAATAGTTGGATAAAGTGGAGTTCCCTCTTCATTTACTATTATCCATGAATTTATTTCTACATCGCCTATATAAACTGTATCTTTTGCAAAATAAATATTATAATGATAAGAATTACCTGCAGATAATTCACCATCGGGAATACTCAATGTCAAATCATATCCTTTATATCCTCCACCTCCTTCTGTTGTCATTTTCAATTGCATGAATGCAGCCATAGTCCCGGAATATTCTAACGGTACTAAAAATTGTGAACACATAAGACCTGATGCCGGCATATTTATTTTATCATCTAATAAACTTTGAGAAACATCCATTTCATCGGTGGTTGTATTTAAACCTGTTATTTCTCCAGAATACAAATCCCATTCCAGACCACTGGTATCAGGCATTTGTATCATAGCGTAATTAATCCAATCTACCAATTGTGTCGTATCATCATTAATTACATTAAATACGACCTGGGTGCATGAATGTGTAAAAGTTACGGGAACTGATGTATTATTTGTTTCTACAGCAACTTTTGCAGAAGCCCATATATAATCTATCCCGTTAGAAACTGGCGAAACCACACTATTTTCCACTGTTGGCGGATCAGATGAAGTATTAATTGATGTAAAATAAAAATCATAATTTCCTGTAGGAATCACAACCGGCGTACTTACAGGTGTGAGGGATCCTGCATCCAGTGACTGATAAATAGGCGACATCAAATATTGAATTCCACGGGCAAACACAAAAACCTGTACTCTTCGCCCGGCCGGAAATGCTTCTACCGTTGTACTGGCATATCCGTCATCTGAAGCCAATGTCTCTATACGCGGATAAAAATAGACAAGTTTCTTAGGACCTGTTGTATCTATTTGTGTGGTATCTGCACCCGGTCTCTTATCAATAATGACTAACTCATTATAGGTGCAGCTCCATAATATAATTATAAAAAATAATGCTATATAAACTATTCTATTATTCATTATTTATCCCTCCCCAGAATCTACCTGTACCGGTATAACAGGAGTACCGTTTACATCAATAATATGCCATTCTTCAAGACCTACACTGTTAAATACCACAGTATCATTTTCTAAAGTCAGATTATACTTATAGGCATATCCTGCCTGCATGTTATACTGATATATAGGAAATTCTATTTCATATGTACGGTCTGCCACCTCATTGTCAATGTTTAAAACAAATTGACAATAAAAATTGGCTGTATCCTGAATAGGTAGAATAATACCTGCAGAGCGAAATCCGAAAGCTGTTTTTTTAAAACCAAGATTCATCAGATTGTCTGTATTTGAAGAAGCATAAAGTTCGGAAGCCGGGCCAATTTGTCCACTATTAAACATATCCCAAATCACTTCTGATGTATCAGGAGGTGTGATAGAAACAGAACTTACAGAATTCACAGTGATTCCTGTTTCCACAACCAAATCAATTAGAATTTGTGCACAACAATGAATCATATCCAGATCATAGGTAAGTGTACTATCACTTTTAGGTGTAACATCCCAGATGCCTTCCCAAACATAATCATTGCCATTATTTATATCTTCTGTGAATCCGCCATTGAATACAGGTACCGGTACATTTTCAGTATTTACACCTACTGCATAAAGACTATATGTTGATCCTACATTTAAATACATCGCACCAGACACAGCCGTTAATACACCGGCTGTTTTAGTATAATATTCGTTTTGATCTGCCAAAATAGAACTGGTTGAACTGGTCGCATCGGTATAGGCATAAATTGTAACATATCTCTCTGTACCCATTGCTTCGCTTCCTGTAGCACGGGTGCTCATATAATCAATATCGGCCGTGAAGTTTACCCTGACTTTTGTGCTATCGGATTCTTTTTCAAATAATTCGTCCGATGTGCTCCCTCCCATATATACATTTATTTTAATAAAATCATTATTACAGGAAAAGAAAGTAGAGCAAGATACAGCCATAAATACAAATAATAATATGTAATATTTCTCTCGCCTATACATAAATATCTGATTTGTTTCCTTGTTTTGTTTGTATTTTTTAAATCTTATTAATCTTATTCTTTATAAACAAAATTAAAGTGTTTTAGTTTAACTATTTTTTCGTTTATCATGAATTATTGAAGAGCGTTATTGTTACACACCGTAATTTATCGGCCGGTTTAGATTTTTTATTAATTCCGCCGGCTTTAACACACATACGACTGGAAGGAATACCGCATAGCATCAGATATTGTTTTACTGCTTCAGCCCTGCGTATAGAAATATGTTGATTTATGTTTTCAGATCCAATAGCATCCGTAAAGCCTTCAAGTAACAAAATGCATTTGGGATGTGTTGTCATATTTTGACAAATTATGCGGATTACGTGATCCGGAACAAATTGGATCGTTGTTTCATTAAATCTAAAATACACAGAATCTATATATTGCAGCTGATTTGATTGCAAAAGGAATTGTATTTCTACTCTTCTTGCCTTGCCCGCCGATGTTACAGAATCTATACCGGCACCGGTTACAAAGATTTGGCTCGGAGCTACACCTAAGGCTTCAAGTGCTTGCTTTATTGATTTGGCTCGTGCAAGCGAAATATAATTATTTATTTCTACACCACCCGACGAATCAGCATATCCTGTTAATAATACAGACTTTTCAGGGTATTGCATGAGTTGTTTTGCAATCGTGGCAACCACCTCGTTCTGTGATGATTGTATTGTGGTTTGATTAAATTTGAAATAGACTGCGGAAGAAGATTGAATTAACTGACTATCAGATGAATCAGAGCACAACTGTATAGTTTCGGGTAGTTTCGCCATTTGCGGATCATCAAGTTGCATCTTCTTTATTTGACTAACAAAGTTACTGCTGTCCTTGCTTGTCAATAAATTTGTTGTTGTAGTATCCACTGCCAAGGCATTTAAAGATACTGAAGATTCTGAATCTATACTTTTAAATTGTTTAGCATATGAGATGTTGTCATTCTTATTGATATTAGCATTTTCAGAGATTTTTTGTTTTCTCTTTACAGTCGCAAACCCCGGATTTCGGGCAGTCAGGGATTTGGAGCGGCGAAATTTCCATACTGCCCCGACGGAAGCAGTGAATATCATATTCTGATGATAATCGCAGGACTTTACCAGATCATATGAATCACCCGCTACCCAGGTAAACCCGCCATCAAATCGAACATCCAATTGCGGAGAGACAGTATAGGCAATACCCGCTCCGATCCCGGCACCAAACCGGGCAGTCAGATTATCACGAAGCAGGGTCTTATCGATTTCGACAGGTTTAACAGTAGCTTTTGTATTGACTAAACTGAGAGAGGGAGATATAAAAAGTTGCCATTTCATCGCTTTGCGGGGGAAGATAAATGGCAGTAAGTTAATATTACATTTCCAGTCTGACTGGAGCAGAAAAACGGATGAAAAGATATCTTTATATGAATAACTTTCAGCGGAAGTAAGAGGTCGTTTATAGCGTTCACCATCAGATCCCATCCAATAAAAGGAACAACAGGGTGTAGTAAAGAGATTCATGTGTCCGGAAAATAAAGACATTTCTACAGAAAACATTGAATTAAACCTGTATCCACCGTAAATTGTTGCACCGTAACCTATATTCGAGTGATAACGTCCAAAGGAAGTAAACGAGCTTAATCCTGCAGGTATCCCTGCCCCTGCACCCAGATAACCATATGAAAAAAGAGTATCTTTTTCCATATTCATACTGCTTATTGCAGAAACCGAAAGCATTTCCAAAATAAGCATAAGCAGTATAATCTGTATACCTGCTTTCATTTACGTCTTCCCGCTAAAAATTAATTGTTTAATTAAATTATAACATATTAACAATTTATTTGTTTACAACAATACCTGTTTTTCTCTGTTTGCAGAATAGATAAAGCCTCTGTTTCACCAAAGGAAACAGAGGCTTTATCTATGACAATTATCTTATTTATTTAATTACTTTCTATAAATAATTCTTTATTACGCATTCTTTAAAAACAATAATTAATCAAAACCGAATTATTTCCCTATACAATGATATTCAAATCCATACTCCTCAACCTCTTTAGAGTCATAGATATTACGGCCATCAAGCACAAGAGGAGTTTTCATCAACTTTTTCACGACATTCCATGAGGGCATACGAAATTCTTTCCATTCGGTGATCAGCATCAGGGCATCGGCATCGTCGGCGGCATCGTAGATGTCTTTAGCATAAGTGATGCGGTTACCCAGTTTATGTTGTGCCTCTTCGGTAGCAATCGGATCGTAGGCGGATATGGTACAACCGGCTTCGAGCAGCTTCTCAATCAGAACTACAGAGGGAGCTTCACGCATATCATCGGTTTCGGGTTTAAAGGCCAGTCCCCAGATAGCGATATGTTTTCCTTTTATATCACCCCCGAAATAATCGGAAAGTTTATGAAAGAGAATAGATTTCTGGATTTCGTTTACCTGCTCTACGGCTTCGAGGATACGCATACGGTAATGGTTACTCTTTCCGGTATGGATCAGGGCTTTTACATCCTTGGGAAAACAACTGCCTCCATAACCGCAACCGGGATAGAGAAAGCGGTTGCCAATGCGGTTGTCGGAACCAATGCCTTTACGTACCATATTCACATCGGCACCGATGATTTCGCATAGATTGGCAATATCATTCATGAAGCTGATGCGGGTAGCCAGCATAGCATTCGCAGCATATTTGGTCATCTCTGCCGAAGGCACATCCATAAAAATAACACGGAAGTTGTTGAGCAGGAAAGGGCGATACAGGCGACTCATCAGTTCGCGGGCCCGCTCCGACTCTACGCCTACCACTACACGATCCGGACTCATAAAATCTTTTATTGCAGCTCCTTCTTTAAGGAATTCGGGATTCGAGGCTACATCGAAGGGTATTTGTACACCCCGTTTATCAAGCTCTTCCTGAATGGCGGCACGTATCTTATGAGAAGTGCCTACGGGAACAGTGCTTTTGGTTACAATCAGCAGGTATTTATTCATGTGGCGACCTACGGTACGGGCTACATCAAGTACATACTGCAAATCGGCACTGCCATCCTCATCGGGAGGTGTGCCCACAGCACAGAATAACACCTCGGTATCGTCGAGGTAATCTACCAGTCGGGTACCGAATTGCAGACGCCCTGCCTGCTGGTTACGGTGTACCATATCTTCCAGACCGGGCTCATAGATTGGAATGATTCCCTCTTTCAGCCGGGCTATCTTTTCTTCATTAACATCGATACAGCAAACTTCTGTACCCATTTCGGCAAAACAGGTACCGGTAACCAACCCTACGTATCCTGTTCCTACAATTGCTATTTTCATAATATTCTGATGATTCTTTATTTGCGTGGGGCAAATATAAAAATTATTTATTTTTTAGTGCATATATTCGTTGAATGATATCGACTACTTTCATGCCTTCGAGTACATTGGTAGTAATGGTTTCGGAGGTATGTCCCGAAAGCACACGTACCACATTACGTATTACAAAATTATGATTCTGGGCAGAGCCCTTATAGGCTCCGTAGTCGTTGCCCGGATTAGTAGGCGCCAGCTCGGGCATCTCATAATCTTTAATGTGGCAGTATTCGACTTCGTTCATATACTGCCCTCCTATTTTTACGCTTCCCTTTTCGGCTACAATCAGCAGACTGCTTTCAAGATTCTTATTCCATACGGCCGTGGAATAAGCCAGCGAACCCATTCCGCCGTTTACAAAGTCGAAATTGACGAAACCCGAATCTTCGAAATCGGTAAGTACGGCATGATTAAAATCGGCAAAACGGGCCTGTATGTTGCAAATATCTCCGAACAACCAATACATAATATCGATGAAATGGGAGAATTGTGTAAACAAAGTACCGCCGTCGAGAAGAGCATCGCCATGCCATCCGCCGGGTTTGTAATAGCGGTTATCACGGTTCCAATAGCAATTGAGCTGCACCATATAGAGTTCGCCCAGACCACCCGAATCAACCATCTCTTTGAGCCACACTGAGGGAGGCGAATACCGGTTTTGCATTACACAGAATACCTGGCGGCTGTATTTGAGCGAGGTGTAAATGATCTTCTCGGCATCCGCCAAAGTAAGTGCCATCGGTTTCTCGATCACTACATGATGACCGCTTTCGAGGGCACGCAAAGCCATACAGGCATGTAATCCGTTGGGTACACAGATGTTGATAACATCAGGTTTGATTTCACTGGCAAGCAGCGCTTCGAAATCAGAGAAAAAGGGAACAGATCCTAAATCAAGAGATAAAGCTTCAGGGGTACGGATGTCGCAAAGGCCAACCAGCTCTGCTCCTGCTTCGCGCTGAATCATTTCGGCATGTCGTTTACCGATATGACCACAGCCTACAACAGCAAATTTTATTGTTTTGTCCATGCTAAGAGGGTATTGACAATGTAAGGCAAATGTTTATGAATCTCGGTATGAATCGGTAATGAAAGTACCGACCGGCACAAGGATTCGGTCACAGGCAGCGATAGGGGTCTGCGACACAACTCACGATAGGCCGGCTGATGATGGAGCGGCAAGGGATAATAAATCATTGAGGGAATCCCTTTTTCCTGCAGAAAAGCCTGCAGCGCATCGCGACGGCCATCGGCCACTTGTAAAGTATATTGATGATATACATGCGATGAAAAAGAGGATTGATGCGGGATACGCCAGGTCTCTTTACCCGTAAGTGCCACATCGTAGCAAACAGCGGCTTCCTGACGGACTGCATTGAAAGTTTCAAGATGTTTCAACCTGACTTCCAGAATAGCAGCCTGCAGGGTATCCAAACGGGAATTGCAACCGATAAGCTGATGGTTGTATTTGGTTTGTTGCCCGTGATTGGCAAGCATCCGGATACGTACAGCCAGCTCTTTATCGGATGTGATAACAGCGCCTCCGTCACCATAACAGGCCAGCGGCTTGGTAGGAAAAAAAGAGGTTGTGCCGATATGGCCAATGGTACCACCCTGCTTACGTAACCCGTTACTGAATGTATAGGTTGCTCCGATGGATTGGGCATTATCTTCGATTACATAGAGATTATGCCGGTTGGCAAAATTCATAAGAGGCTCCATGTCGCAAAGCTGTCCGAACAGATGTACGGCTATAATGGCACGAGTACGCGGACTCATTAATTCTTCGAGCCGGGTTACATCGAGATTAAAACTATCAGGATTTACATCTGCCAGAACAGGTCTTAAACCAAGCAGGCCTATCACTTCAGCTGCTGCGATATAGGTAAAAGCGGGAATGATCACCTCATCGCCCGGTTTAAGCGGCAAAGCCATCAAAGCCAGTTGTAAAGCATCGGTTCCATTACCACAGGGTATTACATACGGAGCATCCAAAAATGATCCGAGGGCCTGAGCAAAAGAATGTACCTGCGGACCGTTAATGAAAGCACATCGCTCCAAAACGGCCTGCATGGCAGCATCTGTTTCTGTTTGTATACGCAGGTACTGACCGTGCAGGTCGACCATCTGTATGGGTTCGTCCGGATGCACAACGGCATCCGGTTGTTGATGTATTGTTGACATCATACGCACTGATCATTCGGATTAACCGGTTAATATTATCTGTAAAACGCAGGGGATTACAGTTTTCGTATAAGCGATGCGTTTATTTTACTTCGCTTCCGGGTTTTACCGGCTTTTCGGGCATGACAACAGCCAGTGAGCCGTCGAAGTTCTCGGCCGAGAGGATCATGCCTTCCGAAACGATGCCCTTTAATTTGCGGGGCGCCAGATTAGCGATGAAACAAATCTGCTTGCCGGTGAGATCTTCGGGCTTATAATGCTGGGCGATGCCGGATACGATCGTACGTTTACTGATACCGTCGTCGATCAGGAATTGCAGCAGTTTATCGGCTTTCGGCACTTTGGTACATTCCAGTACGGTACCTACACGAATATCAAGTTTGGTAAAGTCGTCGAATGCAATATTTTCACGAATCGGATTAGCTTTGTATTCTGCCTCTTCGTTAGCCTTTTTGGTATCCAGCAATTTCTGAACCTGAGCTTCAATAACACTGTCTTCGATTTTTTCGAACAACAGTTCGGGCTTGTTCAGCTGATGACCGGCCTCAAGCAGATCGGTTGATCCGAGACGATCCCATCCTAACGGCTCTACATTGAGCATGGCATTCAGTTTATCCATGCTGAAAGGCAGGAAAGGCTCAAATGCGATGGCCAGATTGGCCGTAATCTGCAAAGCGATATTCATCACGGTAGCTACACGCGGCATATCTGTTTTAGCCAGTTTCCAGGGTTCGGTATCAGCCAGGTATTTATTACCGATACGGGCCAGATTCATAGCCTCTTTCTGGGCATCCCGGAAGTGATAGGTATCAAGCAAACGCTCTACATCTTCTTTTACTGTGGCAAATTCGGCCAGTGTCTGACGATCGTAATCAGTCAGTTCGCCGGCAGCCGGAACCTTTCCGTCGAAGTATTTTTCGGTCAATACAAGAGCACGATTCACAAAGTTACCCAGAATGGCCACCAGTTCGTTATTATTGCGTGCCTGAAAATCTTTCCAGGTAAAGTCATTATCTTTTGTTTCGGGAGCATTGGCAGTCAGTACATAACGTAACACATCCTGCTTACCGGGCATCTCTTCCAGATATTCGTGTAACCATACAGCCCAGTTGCGTGAAGTTGAGATTTTATCGCCTTCCAGATTCAGGAACTCATTCGCCGGTACATTTTCGGGCAAATTGAATGAACCTTCAGCTTTCAGCATAGCGGGGAATACGATGCAATGAAATACGATATTATCTTTTCCGATGAAGTGAACCAGTTTAGACTGGGGATCTTTCCACCAGGTTTCCCAGGTATCGGGAAGCAGCTCTTTTGTATTCGAAATATATCCGATAGGGGCATCGAACCATACATACAGTACTTTGCCATCGGCACCTTCTACCGGAACAGGGATACCCCAATCAAGGTCGCGACTTACGGCACGGGGCTGTAAGCCCATATCCAGCCAGCTTTTGCACTGTCCGTATACGTTGGGTTTCCACTCTTTATGTTCTTCCAGGATCCACTGCCGCAGCGAGGGTTCCCATTTATCCAAAGGCAGATACCAGTGTTTTGTCTCCTTCATCACCGGCTTGCTGCCGCTGATTGCAGATTTGGGATCTACCAGTTCGGTCGGACTAAGTGATGTTCCACAGGCTTCACACTGGTCGCCATAAGCTTTTTCGTTGCCACAATGCGGACATGTACCCGTGATATAACGATCAGCAAGGAATTGTTTTGCCTCTTCGTCGTAATATTGTTCAGTTGTTTTCTCGATGAATTCGCCTTTATCGTATAGAGTACGGAAGAAATCGGAAGCTGTACGTTTGTGCTCTTCTGAGGTTGTACGTGAATAAATATCGAAAGTAATTCCGAAATCGGCAAACGATTTCTTAATGATACCATGATAACGATCTACTACATCCTGGGGTGTGATACCCTCTTTCTTGGCACGCAACGTGATAGGCACACCATGTTCGTCTGATCCGCCAATCATCAACACCTCTTCTCCTTTAAGACGGAGATAGCGTGCATAAATATCAGCAGGCACATAAACACCGGCTAAGTGTCCGATATGTACCGGGCCGTTTGCATAAGGTAACGCTGTTGTGATGAGCGTTCTTTTAAACTCTTTATCCATACCTTTGTGTTCTCTTTTTGAGGCACAAAGGTAAGGAATAATTTGCTTAGTTTAAATATCCTGATTCAAAAAGACTTATCAGAATGTGTAAGAGAGGGCAAAGATTCGTCCCTTTTGCACATCGATGCTCTTTTCCTGCCGGAATTCTTCATTATCACTGTTCATGACCGAGAGAGAATATGAAAGTTGATTATCGTCCGGAAGATTAAAAAAAGCAGTTTCTCCCGCTTTTAAATTTACCGAGCGTCCTGATATGGATGTAACCGTAAGCGTATAATCGGTAAACCAGGATTCGAACTGATCGGGCAATTGTAACATAACTCCCAGATTGACAAATGGAACTACAACATCAAGCGTAGTCAGCTCACCGGCTTTAATTTCGAAATCAACAGATTCGAAGAAAGCGGCGTTACCCGGTTCATTATCGGCAGCCTCATCTTCCCAATTCAGGGTATAAGCTATCAGTTGATAAGCTCCCGTCGTGAGTTTTAATTCATCCGGAACTGTACCCGGTTCATATTGTTCTATCAAAACATAATCCTGCATGATATCTATCCGGAGTGTTGCCTCAACAGCTTTTGTAACGGACATCATTTCACCTTCCTGTTCAAGAGCAAAAGAGCGAAGCGACAGATAGCCCTCGCCCACCGTATCGGGGATTATCTCTGTATCATTGCTACAGGCCAGACAACAGGACAACAGAATAAAAAGCAATGTGTTGTATTTTAATTTCATCATATTATTTATCGTAGATTAGGGAGAGATCGTCAATGTATAATTCGCTTCCGCGATACATAGGATTCGCAGTCCTTGCAGTTGTCAAACCACCTGATTCTCTTTTCTCAACAGAGGTATTCTTTCCCGATTTAAACACTAAAGAGATTTTATCCGGAATCAAATTCTTATAATTATCATCATATTGAATTTCCATCAGATGTTCAGTATATGTTGAAATTGTTTTATTTTGATTTAAATAACCAGAACCAATAATTATATCATTGCTATAAATTTCAACTTTAATATCTGATTGATCATTATCATAAGGAGCATATTTATACCAAAATTTCACTCCTGTAGGTTTTGATTTAAATGATATTCCTTTTGTATTATAGACTCCTAAAAATAATTCACCCGGAACTTTATGTTTAGGATTGTTATTTGTACCTCCATATCCATAACCTATAGTAATAATCCATGCAGCTACATCATCATTACTACCAGGTCTGACATCTGAGACAGGACGAGTTCCTGAACGCGAATTATAAGAATAAGCCGTCAACAAACAATGATCTGCTGTTAACTCATTTAATGTTGCCCAACCTGACCATTCAAATTGTGCTCCTTTATTTCCCGGATTTTGTAAAGCATTTCCCCATGTATGATCTACGCCATCTACAATTGAGTAGGAAGATAAATTTCCATTTGTTAATGGAATTAGAGGATAAGTAGAAACTTCACAACTCTCCGAAATATAGTTCTTGTACCTGCCACGCACCTGATAAGATGTACCCGGATTAAGATTATTAATTAAAGCATCCTGCCCGGCAACAATCCAGTTGTAACCATCTGTACTATATTCGTAACTCAAATTTGTTTTTATTACATCCGCATCTCCTTTTTCAATCAATGCTTCGGCCGTAACCTCTTTTGTCCATATAGAACCTGTTGGTATTTGTATATTGAATACAGGTGCCTTCGTCTGAATAGTATATGTTGCACTTTCGCTGGTTCGATCATTTGCTTTTACGGCATCCCAGGTAATTTTATTCACAGCGTCAGAACCGTCTGTAAGAGCCGTCAGATTATTCATCAATCCCGTTAGATCTGCGACGGGAGCAGTTGACCCAATCTCCGGCAACCGGATTCCTGCATCATTCAATGCAATGAGTTGCTCGCTGGTTAATTCAGATAACAGATAGGTTTGATTTAATACGTTCAAAGCAGGGTCTTCAAAATCAAGTGTAAAGCGAAGATCCTGCAGCGGAGCTGCTACTTTGAAATCAAATCGTACATCAAGTTGTTCAGTTTCATATAAATCGAGTATACCATTTATAAAAGCTTCTGATTCTATTTTAGGTGCAGGAAGCCATGTTGCAGGTATCGTTTCACTGATAGTAACCGGTTCGGCAATCACTTCTGTCTGAATTGAGATAGCAGAGGAAGATGATTCTGTCAGTCTCAGTTTTAAAATATAATTTATACCCGGTTCCGGTTTTATAAAATTATCATTGATAATTTCGAAAGTTACTACTTTACCTGTAGCAAGTAAAATGCCTCTAAATGCAAATTTTACTTCCTGCTCTGCTTTAAAGTATGGATTCTTATCCTGACGGGCAAGTGTCCAGTTTAACTCCACATCACCGGCAGTAACCTCCAGACCATAATTTGAGCCAAACATTGTTTCGAACAAGTCTGCATTTACATACTCTACTGAGGCCAGTGCATTTGCCACCTTACAAGTTATTTCTACCGACTTTGTTTGCTGTGCGGTTACCTCTTGATTTTCGAGTATTCCTTTATAATAGGGTGCATCATAGGCCAGATCCGGATTAATTCCATAGCTGGCTGTTAAATGATAAAGACCTTCTGATGCTGCAATTCTTCCATTTTCAGGCAGTAAATTATCATAAATAACAGTACCTGTAAGTGCATTTTCAATTTCGATATTGAATTTACTTTTAAGCGGCGACGATAACTCGGCTGGTAATGCTTTTGTTGTGATATTCACATCGTCCGTAAGTTCAATTAAAAATCCTCCGGAAGTAGTAATCAGATCTTGTTCCTGACAGCTGCTTAATAAAAATAAACAGGTCATTATATATAGAATAGATTTTATTATTCTCATTGTTTAATCATATATTAGTTCAAAATTATCTACAAGCAATGTACTTCCGGTTCCTCCTGTAAAATAATCACCATATTTGCTGGAAGTGGCTACTACCAGAATATATTTAGGGGTACGGTTTGTGTACCGATAAACGATCGGCAAATCCAACTGCTGATACGAAGATGTTGAAGTTGCACTGGTAAATTCAGCATACCCAATTACATGACTATCATTTTTATCAAATAAAGAACGCTCGGAAGGGCGTGTTTTAATTGTAAAAGGTTCATCCCAATCGGTTAAAGCGATATAGATATTGCACGTATCCGGTTTACCTTTCAAATGAGATAATAAATCCGAATCACCAATTCTGTCAATTTCAGCAGAAGTATATTTATAATTAATTCTGAGTTTAGAGGGAAATGCGCTAAATTCCTGTCCGAAACTTAATACACCGTTTGTTCCGTCTGTACGTACATAACTACCGGTAAAGATACTTCCGGCGGCAAATTTAATTAAAATATATTTAGATTCAAGTTTTGCAGCAAGTCCGGAACCATTACAAGTCTCCGTAGTACTTACCGTATTACTGCTGCCAATAGTTGTAGCCCCTTTGTTTCCCGTATCCCAAAACGGAGTTGCTCCTGAAGCCCAGGGGTACCATAAAGCAGAATTAGAGGCATCTTGAGACCAGTTATCAAAAGATGCATCAGTAAGAGGAATTGCTCTTGTTGTGGTAAATGTTTGTTCTGCAGAGATCTGATCGCCATCCGTTACCCGATATTGATAAGTTGTCGCTGCAGATAAACCTGAAAGTTCTGCCGAAAAGTTACGATTCGTCATGGTCACCGCACTACTTGACAAAGCAGACCAGGAGGCATCTGTGTTTTTCTTATATTCTACAACAGGTTTACTGCTGCTGCTGGTTGCTGTTCCGGTAATATAAGCTTTGGTTGTCATGGGGAATGCCCCGGCAGATACTGTATTCTCTTCTTCAGTATGGAATACAAAAACATCCCATTTTGCACCATTTTCCTCATTCCCATGCTGATAAACTACAAATGTTTGCTGTTTACTATAATCGGTGATAGCTAACGGATCCGGCCAAATCTTACCATAGACTCCGCCCAGATCCATTTTATTGACCTTCAAATTAGTAAGCGGTTGCGAAGAAGATACATAAATAACCGCTTTACGACTGTCTGCATCAATCACATATCGTACCATATTTTCAATATCAATAACACGTTCGATTAATTGTGTAACCGAAACGGTCCATTCATATTCCTGATACGTTTGTAAAGTCATTTTTACAGGTTTCGAAAAATCCATGCGTGTGTTAGAAGTTCTGGAGAGGCTGTCTAACGAAGCAAATCCTTTCTTGGGGAAATTATCATAATCCACACAATTCTCTGCGTTCAATACCAGAGATGCTTCGGGTGAAATAGAAAGTCGTGTTATTTTAAGATTTTCAAGCTGTACCGAATCGTTTACAAACAGAGAAACTGTCCGGTTCTCTTTATTAATCACGGCCGAACTGTTCATGCCATCCAAATCACCTCGTTGCCCCTCTACCTCCATGGATAAAATATCACCAGCCTGATAGGGATACGGAATGTCGTTTTCAATACAGGATACAAGCGACATGCTTGTCATAAAAATACAGGCGGATTTCAAAAATACTTTTTTCATAATTACTTATAAATAGAATGTCATACCAATATTGATGGAGAAGAGATCAATTTTGAAGTTTCCGGAATTAACCCTTCTATATCCGGTTTCTACCTGATTTGTTTTCTGATCTATCCATTTGAAATTAAAACCCATTACTCCTACAGATACCTCTACAGCAGTCCAATCCGTAATAAAAGCTGTCATACCCGGTGCAAATCCGATTTGCAAATTTTGCATTGTTTGATAAGTAGCATCAAGTTCTTTATCTACACCTGTAGAGTTTTTTCCTTTTCCATAACCATAAGTAATGCGTGCTTCGTTAAACAGACCGAATATTTTGCTGGAGCCGATAGGGAGATAAGTACGGACAAATCCGGAGATAGAATAGGTATGTTCCAGACTGTAAAGGTCCGTCAGGCTGATATCCATATCTTCTCCCAGATTCAGATTGAAGTTTTTCAGATCAAAATAATTGCGATTATAAGTAAAACGTAAACCTCCGGCCACATTATCCCGAAAGAAATAGCCTATATACGGACTAACTCCGAATTTATAGCCTTTTCCGTCGAAATCTTTCATCACCAGATAATTCAGATTACTCTGATCATGTTCTGAGTACGATAATGTACCACCACCCATCCAGGTACCTTTTGGTATAAAAACGGATTTGGTTATTTCCCTGTCAATGCGTTGTAACCGGTCAATACGGGTTACGGCTTTACAGGGAATCATACTAAAGTTTGTTAATAGCAGGAGAAACAATAATTTTTTATACATATTTTTAAGAATGACAAGGCTCTCCATGATAAAAAAATCATGGAGAGCACTATTAGAATATATTATTTGTTTTATTTCAACTTCGGGTCATTTCCATAAACTAATTCAAAATCATCCAGATACATCACACTACTTGTACTACCTGTAAAATAGTCACCTCCTTTACTTGCACTGGCTACAATGATAATATAAGTAGGTTTTTTTGTTAAATCACGATACTCCAAATCAATGACAAATTCTTCCCAGCCATCAGTTGAAGAACAACGCGAAGCAGGAAGTGCACCATAAGCAATGATATTCGGATCTGAATCAAAATCGATAAAAGTACCTGTACTTGTATCAATTAAATAGGGCTCTGATTTGTCGGACAGCGCAATATAAACAGAACATGAATCAGGATCACCGGATTGACCACTATTATTATTTATATAATTACATTTTCCACCGGAAGTATAACTATACCATCCTTTTAACCGGGTAGGTCGAGAAGTAAATGCACTACCAAATTCTATTTGAGCTCCCGACATACCTATAGCCTTTACAAAATGCCCGGTATAAAGATTACCTGCAGCAAAAGCACCTATACCAAAAACTCCCACAAACTGTGATGACATTTTTGCTGCCATTCCGTTCCTGGCCTCAGGCGCCGTAACACCTTCTGTCGGATTTTTACTTGCTATTGCTGCCCCCGGGTTACCTGAATCCCAAAACGTACGACCACTTGCTATTTCATCAGTAGTCGCAGCATACCATGTTTTACTACTTTTATTCCAGGTATCAAATGTTCCGTTATGTAATATCGTTTGTTCTTCAGTAGTAAATTCCAGAACTTCGCTCGAATAAAGATTACTTTCGTTATCCTCATCCAAATGAACCAATTGGCATTCATATTTTTTATTCGGATCTAACAAATTAATTCGTCCGGTTAATGTTGACCCGATGATACTATTAGGCAACGCTGTAAACCATTCATCAGTATTAGATTCACGATATTTAAAGACTAATTTACTATTATTGAGTTCTACAGCACTGGATGATGCATTTGCTTCCAATAAGACAAAATTAGACCATGCGCTGATTTTATTAATCGTCAAATCCACTTTAGGACCCTCCTGAGGTACAGTGAATGTATATATCAATTCATTCATCGTTGAATCAATTGAAACATTAATAGTACCACTACCCGGCTCTGCAATCTGGAATTTAAATCGATAATGATCGCGGGGAGAAACATTTTCGATTTCTCCGGATTTTGAATTTGTCTGATTCTTATTATTTGTAGCAGAGAATGTCCATTTTAACGGAACGGCCGAGAAATAACCGATTTTATTATCACTCATCAGAAAGCTGCATACATTTTCATCATTTTCCTGTTCGACAACCTGCATGGTTGCTGCTTTAAAATAAGTTTTAAAAAGATCATCATATTCAACTGATACTTTTACATTTGCCAATGTACAAATAACTTTGGCCGATATACTTTCGTCTTTTTTAATCACAACAGTTGTATCTCCTGCGTAATAAGGCTGATTACGACTATCACTATTTCCTTCATAATTTAGCGATGAAGCCATAATTTTATATTGACCTGTTTTAAGTTCAATTGAACTTTCCTGCTCACTTGCCCAATCATTAAATGATTTTACAGTTTCACCGGCCGAATTCATAATTTTCAATGAAATTACTGCAGGATCATAGGCTTTTGTATTTGTAGTAAGATCTGTAGAAACATTTAATCGCAGATATCCTTTTTCATTATTTACAATTTCAGCATCTTCCGAACATGAAAATAAGAGGAATGATATCAAAGTAAATACTATATAATTTATCTTTTTCATATCTGTTTTTATTCAGTAAGTGTAACATTTAAAGTTTTCTCTATGCTATTTCCTTTTTCATCAATTACTTTCACTACAAAAGAATGATGACCTTCAAAAGATGACATAAATGCCATAAAACTACCAATAGAGAATGTATAATTAGTCGCACCTTTTACAGTTGCATATTCTAATTGCAATAAATCAAACAGGTCTGCCTGCGTAGCATTTAAATTTGTTAAATCAAATTGTTCAGTCAGATCTACTAATGATAATGCATTCGTAAAATCTGAATTATCCGTATTTATTTTTACAAACAGATTTGCTATTTTATTCGGAGCTTTAATAACCACATCTACAACAGTAGGCATATCATCCCCAGGTTGATCACCCATAGGGAAAGATTTAAACGTAATTCCCGTCTCAAAATAAGAGCATTCCAATGCAGGATTATCATCTCCCGGCACAACCGGATCCGGATCTGTTACTGAGGTATCTTCCTCTTCTACCG
>CAMTPG010000010.1 GCA_947074335.1 uncultured Parabacteroides sp. | reverse complement strand
GCGCCAATGTATCGGTAAAAGGCACAACAATCGGCAATGTAGCCGATATGGATGGGCAGGTGTTTTTAACAGACGTACCCGATAATGCGATATTGGTAGTTTCGTACATCGGTTTTGTAACCAAAGAGGTTCCGCTGGGAAATAAAACTGCCATTTCTGTAACCCTCGAAGAAGATGCCCGTGCATTAGACGAAGTGGTGGTAGTGGGTTATGGTACACTCGAAAAGAAACAGGTCACCAGCGCTGTTAATTCACTTTCTGCCAAAGATCTAATGATCGGCGTGGGCGGTTCAGACATCTCTGCCGCTTTGCAGGGTAAAGTGGGCGGTTTGGTCATGAACAATCTGGGAAGTGCCAACTCCTCAACAACATTTCAGCTGCGCGGTATGACATCCATCAATGCCGGTCGTTCGCCGCTCATTGTAATCGACGGATTTCCCGGTGGCGATATTCGTTCTGTCAATCAGGATGATATTGTTTCTATTGATGTATTGAAAGATGCTTCGGCTGGTGCAATTTACGGTACCCGTGCCGCTTCGGGTGTAATCTTGATTACCACAAAAAGCGGATCAGATACCAATGGAAAAGTAAATTTGAATTACAACGCCGAATTATCAAAAAAACAGGAATACGGATCGCCCAAAATGTTATCCGGACGCGAATATGCCGAAAAAGGAATCGGTACAGACTACGGATCAGATACTGATTGGTGGGACGAAATGATTAATCATGGCAACTTTACTCAAAAACATCATCTTTCTGTAGATATGGGAACAGAAAAAGGATCGGTATATGCCTCCTTCTTCTACGAGAATAATCAGGGTATCGCCTTACAGGATGAACGCAAAGATTATGGCGGACGCATTAATGCAAACTTCAAAATGTTCGACGGCTGGTTAGAAATCCGTCCGAGTGCAGATTATCGTCAGGCCGATCGTAATAATCATTTCCCGAACTTTCAGCAGGCTTTACGCAATAATCCTTCGCGCTCGCCATACGATGAAAACAGTGAAACAGGATATAATGTATGGACAAACGAATCGCTTGATTATAATACGGTAGCCGATGCCATGCTGAGCGATTACGAAGGGTTGGATAAATGGTTCAAACCCGAAGTTACATTCAAAGTAAATATCAAAGCTGTTCCCGGTTTATCGGTTCAACAGATTCTGGGTTACGAAAACAGACAATGGGAATTGCATCAGTTTAATTCTAAATATCATCGTTCGGAACTGGAAAACTCTCGCAAAGGAACTGCCTATCTGGGATTTAGCAAAACAGAAAACTTCACTTCTGAAGGTTTTGCCACTTATATTCATGAATTTAAAGGCGGCCACAGCCTGAATGCCGTAGCCGGTTATTCTTATTTTGAACGAAACGGAGAAGGGTTCAACATGACCAATTAAAACTTCTCTGTAGATGGTACTAAATACTGGAATATCGGCGAAGGCTCTTATTTAAGTGATGGTAAAGGAGAAATGAGTTCATCCAAAAATATTACAGAACGTTTATTTTCTCTCTTTGCCCGTGCCAACTATTCGTACGAAGATAAATATTTACTCCAGGCATCTATTCGCCATGAAGGTTCTTCGAAATTTGCAAAAGATAATAGATGGGCCAACTTCTGGTCGGTTTCGGGCGGATGGCGTATTTCGAGCGAAGGATTTATGGAAGAGTTGGACTGGGTAAACGACCTGAAAGTTCGATTTGGTTATGGTGTAACCGGTAATAATGATTTCAGTGCCTCGTATATGGCCAATATGTTGGGCTCTGATACCTATTGGATGCTTCCCAATGGTGAATGGGCCTATTCGTATGGTAAAACACAAAATGTTAACCAGAATTTAGGCTGGGAAGAAAAAAAAGAGTGGAATCTCGGAGTCGATTATAGCCTGTTTAAAGGAAGATTAAGTGGTAAATTTGATGTATATCGCCGTAAAATCGACAATCTGATATACAGTGTAAAAGTTCCTCAACCACCTTATACTCAAGGTACACAGTGGCAAAACATCGGCAGTATGGAAAGTCGCGGATGGGAACTGGAATTCAGTGGCGATATTATCCGGACCAATTCGTTTACCTGGAGCTCCGATTTAAATCTGAGTCATAACAAAGGAAAAATCCTGACACTATGGGGAAACAATACCTACTATAACGGAAACGGATTCCCGGCTCCGGGATCTCCCGGCGATGCCTGTCGTATGGAAGAGGGATCAACAATCGGTTCATTCTATCTTTGGAAATTTGCAGGATTTGATGATGACGGAGGTTTCTTATTGTATAATAAAGATGGTGAAGTAATTCCTGCTGCCCAGAAAACAGAAAATGATAAACAGTATATGGGTAATTATACGCCGAAACTGATCATTGGCTGGAGCCATACACTGACCTATAAAAATTTCGATTTAGGTATTAATTTACGAAGCTGGATCGATTTTGATGTCTACAATACGATCAATATGTATTACGGCATTCAGGGACAGGGTAATACGAATGTATTGAAAGATGCATACGGTAAATTCGATCATATAAAAGGTGAAAAACAGATTTGCGATTATTATCTGGAAGATGGTACTTTCCTGAAAATCGATGCATTGACCTTTGGATATACCTTAAATATGCGCCGTTATACACCGTGGGTAAACCGGATTCGCGTATATGGAACAATCGGTAATCTGGCTACATGGACGAAATACAGTGGTGTAAACCCCGAAGTAAATATTACAGGATGGGATCAGGGAACCGAAAAATTCTGGGATAATTTCTATCCTAATGTGCGTACCTATACATTAGGCCTTCAGTTTAATTTCTAATATTTAAAACACATGAAACTAATTAATATCATAAAATCAATCGGAGCAGGAATTGCCTGTTTATTGATGACGACTTCGTGTGATGTGGAACCTACTTTCTATTCGCAGGTTGTGCCGGACACCTTCTATACATCACAAGATGCCGTATGGCAGCGTTTTAACCGCCCTTTCACACATTGGCGCTGGTATGTAGGACATAATGCTCCCCGCTGGATGTTGCAGGAATTGGGCACCGATGAGTTTTGTTTGCCAACACGAGGTAGCGACTGGTACAATGGTGCTGTATATCAAAAATTTCATCATCAGGAATATTCGGAAGATATGGCTTTTATCGAAACCGGATGGACCAATTTTGCCATGGGTATAGCTTTATCCTGGGATGCGCTCGAAGATTTGGAAAATGTAGATTTTGATGCACTTGGATTTGAACCCGGTACCCGCGAATCGATGTTAAATCAACAAAAAACTCTAATCGCATCATTTTATCTGGATGGTTTAGATTTCTTTGGAGGTGTTCCTTTGTATACCACTACACAGAGTGAAGTTTTGGGACGATCATCGGATGTGGAAACTTTCAATTTTATTGAAAACTTATTGAAAGAGGCTTTACCCGAACTGCCGGCCAAAGAAACGTTGGGAGGCATGGAGACCGGAACTCCCAATCAGGCTGTGGCAGCCTCTTTGCTGGCACGACTTTATTTTAATGCCGAACCTTATATCGGAAAATCGATGTATAGCGAAGCAGCGCAGATCTGTCAGGATATTATCGATGGTAAATATGGCAAATATGCACTTGATCCGGACTGGACTAATATTTTTGGATTCGATAATGAAACTTCTACCGAAATAATCTGGTCTGTACCCAGCGAAAATGCCAAACTGGAAACTGATGGCACTTACTGGAGTTATATGGTGCATTATAATTACAAAAATTATTTGGGCGGTCTTGAAGGCTCCGGTTCAAATAACGGGATTGGTCTGATACCCAGCCGTGACCCGATGGGTAATTTATATACCTACAAATTGGGTGGTGCTTACGAAAAATTTGAAGATACAGATGTGCGCAAACAACCCTATGTTTATTTAGGTGGTGGTAAATACCGCGGCATGTTTATTTCAGGTTTATTGGTTAATCCGTTAAATCCGGACTGGACCTGTACCGGCAGTCGCGAATATCGCGGACAAGTAATTACCATGCGTGACCAGGTAGCCTATTTTGCAAAAGTAGGTACAGCCGATTATCCCACGCTCGAATCATTGCCCTCAACCATTGCTCATGCCGAGGAGAACAGTTGCATTCGTGTAACCAAGCGCAGTCCGCGCCCCAATCAGGATGAAAAGAACCGTAAATTTGATCCGGATGTGCCCATTATCCGTCTGGCTGAAATTTATTATACATTAGCCGAATGTAAAATGCGACTGGGCGATAGCGAGACAGCTGCACAGCTTATCAATACCGTGCGCCGCCGTTATTTTGAAGGAGGAGCTGATCCGAATCCGGTTATGGCCGCCTCTTTAGATAAATACAGAATGCTCGATGAGTGGCAGGTTGAATTTTTGGCCGAAGGACGACGTCGCACCGATCTGATCCGCTGGGATGCCTATGTTACAGAAAACTGGTGGGATAAACCGGCAAATAACAACCGGAATCTGCATCGTTATCCGATTCATTACAGCTTAATCGGTGCCAATAATTTACTCGAACAGAACCCGGGATACGGAGGTAATTAAACTGCATATTAATTACTGTTATTTTTGTTTGTTTTTAGGGGGACAGAGCAGACTCAGGTCTGCTCTGTTATTTTATCAGATTATTTAATATTGAAACAGCTCTGAAATATTCAAATCATTTTTTATTTTTGTAAATGAGTAATAAACTCTGAAGAAACTGCATTTTAAATGCCATGAAAATCAATAAATACATTCCCTGCTTTGTCTGGCCGGTTATCCTGATTTGCTGTACCGGTTATTTATTTCTTTTTGCCGCCTTCTTACTGGAGCGTCAGGAAGAGATGCAATTATTTATACCGCTATTTTCGGCTTTTAAAAACGAATTACTGATGCCGGGCGGCATTTGCCGGATTGCAGGCAAAGCCATTACCCAGTATTACGGAAATGCGCTGTTTGCCTCTTTTTCGAATGCGCTGTTTATCTGTCTGACCGGTTATTTCTGTTACCTGTTATTTCAACGCATGGCAAAACGATCCTATCATCTGTTTCTGGCATTCATTCCGGTTATTATGTTACTCTGTGTTCATATTCAGTTTATCTATCTGATAGACGGAACTTTGGCTTTAACATTGGCTACAGGATTACTTTACCTGTCGGTATTGATCCCGAAAAGAATTCCGCGCTTAATCTTTAATCTGTTAAGTCTGCCATTCTGTTTCTTTTGCTGCGGCGAACTGGTTGCCATCTATGGCTTATGCCTGACATGCATACATTTATATCTTTTTCCGGTAAAACAAAAAGAATGGATTCTATATGGTTTATCCGGTTTCTTGCTGGCCTTTGCAGGTTTTCGCAGGTTCTGTCTGTTGCCGCTTACCGACGGGTTTAAGCCGCTAAGTTATCATCTATCCAGTTTACAATCCGATTCTTTTATTTACAGGGTATGGATTTATTTTGGCGTTTTATTTATCCTGCTGTCGGGGCTTATTAAAATAATGAGTCTGATCTCTGTTGCGAATAAAAAAAGACAACTCACACTAACTGCATTTTCAATCATTGCTGTTGCAGGAAGTTGTTATTTTTTAAAACCTACACCCGCTATGATGTTGCAACGTATGCTCGACCAGATGGCCTGGCTGACACGACGCGAACGTTGGGATCAGCTGATTGGTATGCATAGTGCCGTAAAACAACTCAATACCATTAACAGAAATTACCTGAATCTGGCACTTGCAGCAAAAGGAGAACTGGGTGAACGACTTTTTCATTTCGATCAATACGGTCCGCAGGGAATTCTTCCGGCATGGGACAATACCTATCTGATGAGTGTCTTATTAAGTGATATTCATTATCAGACCGGCGACATCACCACTTCAGAAAGTTATGCACTCGAAGCGTTGACACTTTCGCGCCGCGGAGGCAGTCCTCGGATGCTGCAGCGACTAATTCAAATTAATATGATCCGTAAAGAATGGCATGTGGCCGGTAAATATCTTGCTATATTAGCCGAAATGCCTTGCTACCGGGATTGGGCACAACAGTACAAAAATTACCATGAATCGGGAATACGCGGTGAACAGATTTCGGGATTTGAGCATAAATCATTGCCACATCAGGATCAATTACTATGTATGCTCGATTTACAGACTTTGTGGCAAAATCCTTCCGATACTGACAGATTCGATGATCAACGGTTTAATTTTCTGGGAAGTGCCTTATTACTGGCACGCGAAGATGAAGAATTTATAAAATTAATCACAACAACCGACGCCTCTTTTCCCGAAGTAAAATGGCCAACGCATTTTCAGGAAGCGGCTCTGCTTCATAATATAGATAAAGAGCTGATTCAACGACAAATTGATCCACGGATAAAAACGAATTTTCAACAATTCGGACAAGAGGTAAACAGATTGCGTCAGGCCGGATTATCACCCGAATCATTACAAACCCGCTTTGGAAATACCTATTGGTATTATTATTATCTAAAAGGAACAAATCATGAAATACAGAATCGCTGAATTTATATACCATATTATTCGAAACAGCATATTTGCAGGTCTGCTCTTATCCGGCTTATCCTGCAGCATTAAGATACCAGAGACAGAACAAACAACAGATGAACCGGTTCTTTATCCCGATTATCGGGATGTAACTATACCGGTAAATATAGCACCTTTAAACTTTAAATTAGTAAACCCTGCTCCTGCCATCCTTCAGCTTCAAAGTAAAAACAACACATGGCAGCTGGAGAATAAAAAAGGAAGATTTCTTTTTCCTGAAAAAAAATGGAAATCAATCTTACTGTCATCTGCCGGAGATACGCTGAAAGCTACAATCTATAGTAAACAGCCGGACGGTTGGAAAAGCTATCCTACGTTTAATATCTATGTTTCGACCGATCCTGTGGATGAAACGCTGGTATATCGTCGCCTTGCTCCGGGTTACCGCATGTGGAATGAGATGGGTATTTATCAGCGCAGCTTAACCGGCTTTAAAGAGCAGATTCTGCTCGAAAACAGACAGACTAATAATAATTGTATGAACTGCCATTGTTTTAACCGCCAACAACCTGATGATATGGTGTTTCATCAACGCAGCATGCATGGTGGTACCTATCGATTAAAAAACGGTAAAATTGAACAACTCCCCGTAAATGAAAACAGCTTACAGGTAACCTCTTTAGTATATCCGGCATGGCATCCTGACGGAAAATGGATGGCCTTTTCCACAAACGATACAAAACAGGATTTTCATCATGCTGATCCGAACCGTATTGAGGTATTTGATCATTCATCAAGCATCGTATTATATGATATGGATAACGGAACGATCACCAGTTCTGCCATATTAAATGATTCTTCACGACTAAATACTTATCCGGCATTCTCACCCGACGGGAAATCGCTCTATTTTTGTTCGGCAGAAACAAAACCACTCCCCGATCAGTACAGGGATATCAAATATCATCTGTTACGACTTGATTTTGATCCGGAATCCGGAACATTCGCATCCTTTACGGATACTATTTATCAGGCATCCGAATCGGGTGGCAGTGCTAAATTTCCCCGAATATCGCCCGATGGCCGGTTTTTGATGTATACACTTTCCGAATATGGTAATTTTTCGATCTGGCATCGCGATGCTGATCTTTGTTTATATGATCTCGAAAAACAGAATCTCCTGCCATTAGATCAGGTAAACAGTCCCGATACCGAAAGTTATCATACATGGAGCAGCAACAACCGCTGGTTTGTATTCAGCAGCCGCAGAGACGATGGCTTATATACGCGCCCCTATCTTTGCTACCTGGATGAAAACGGCCGGACAGGCAAACCCTTTTTACTCCCGCAGGAAGATCCGGATTATTATACATTTTCGCTTTTTTCTTTCAATATCCCGGAACTGGTGAAGCATGAAATAGTTGCAGATAATTATGAACTGATACAGTTTACACGAAATAAATAAGGAAACAATAGCAAAAATCGTTCCTACAACCGGATTTAATCAGAGCAATTTCACTCCCGTACAAATTACCACCTGCTGACCGTTTATATTTCATCAAATACTTGGATCACCGAAAAAATGAAACCGGCTTCTGCAGATTAAATATCCGTAGAAGCCGGTCTTTATTTATTTCTTGAAAAGTACGCTGCAAATCATCCCGATGTAATGTATCATCTTTCAGATGAATTAGCATTATACGTTTTATCTTCTCCTGTTATACCGCTGATACAAATACCACAGAGCTATTCCGCCGTAATCTCTATCACCCGGCTGTTCATATCCTTTGCCGTAAAGGTATCCAGACCCACTTTCATCAGGTAATCGCCCGAATAGGTTTTTCCGTTCGCTTTAAAATCGGATTTCCGGCCGGGCATCAGATTGATTTCCTCAACCAGATACTGCCGGGTCGGGTCTAAACCCTGCAAGCGTACGGGCACAACTTTCTCGGCATAGCGGGGATGAAGATCATACGAGAAAAGAACAGCTTTATTCTTATCTTTTGTCACTTCGACCACCGCCATATGATTTGTTTCGTACGGAGAAACGAGACGGTACAGATCGCCGTCGAGAATGGCCGGTTTCAAGCGGTTCCAGTTTTGAATAGCCTGCTGGCAATAGGCGAGCTCATCGGGCGACAGATCTTCTAAATCGATATCGAAGCCCAGTTTACACATGGAAGCTACATCTGTACGAAATTTAATGCTCGCCTTGCGATTCCATTCCGTAACATGGGCCGACATTGATTTAATAGGGAAGAACTGTGAAAAACCCCACTGTATGTAACAACGCTCCACCGGCTCTGTATTGTCGGAGCACCAGAACTCCGTAAAATATTTCAGTGCTTCGAAATCGCAGCGTGCACCGCCACCCGAACAGAGCATCATCGGTGTATCGGGATAATTCTCTTTTACACGCTCCAGCACATTGTAAAGACCGCGGCAATGATCTATATAAAGCTGACTCTGACGCTTGCCCAGATAAGGTGAATAGATATTGGTGATCGGCGAATTACAATCCCACTTAAAGTAGGCCACGTCGGGATTATTGCTGAGGATATTATCTACAACACCATACACATAATCCTGCACTTCGGGATTTGAGAGATCCAGCACCAGCTGGTTGCGATAATAATGTGTTTCGCGGTTCGGATTCTCGATGGCCCACTCCGGATGTTTCTGATATAAATCTGATTTCGGATTCACCATCTCCGGTTCGATCCAGATACCAAACTTAACGCCGGCCTCTCCGGCCGCCTTAGTCAGCGCAGAAATGCCGCCCGGCAATTTCGCCCGGTTTACTTCCCAGTCGCCAAGACCGGCATGATCGCCGTTGCGGGCATGATCGCCATTGCCAAACCAGCCGTCATCGAGCAGAAACATATCCACACCCAGCTCCTTCGCTCCTTCCATCAGCGAAACAAGTTTGGCTTCATCAAAATCAAAATAGGTATTTTCCCAGTTATTGAGCAATGTCATCCGGTCGCCCATGCCATCCTTCAGCGAATAGTTGCGTGCCCAGTCATGATAGTTGCGGCTACCCTGACTTGTACCGTTATAACTGAGTGTAAAGATGAATTCGGGTGTTTTAAATACCGTGTTCGGCGCAAGCTCATAGTTCGAAGCGTAAGGGTTTATGCCCGAAATTACGCGCAGATTACCCACATTATCTACTTCGAAGGTGAAACGAAAATTGCCCGTCCAGCCGAGTGTTCCCATCAATACCGTTCCCTGCAACTCCTGTACAGGCGCATCAAAACCCACTTCAAAAAAGGGATCCATCATCATATTGGCACGCGAACCCAGCTTTGTGTCGATCACCTTTTTGCCCGGCAATAACTGCTGCGAAGCCATTTGTACCTCTTTACCCCAATCGCTCGAAAATTCGGTCAGATAATAACTAAGTGCCGAAAAATAGAGCATAGACGAAGCATACTGCTGCAGGGTAACCGGTTTTTTCTCTTTGTGCGAAATCTCTGTCCACGATTTAAATATATTCTCATCGGTATACGCCACATAATACATTTTTACCGTGAGCGGATAGACATCATCCTGAAGCGTGATAACAAACTGCGTTCCGCCGTCAACTGCCGATTCCGTATGCGAAACATACTTCAGAATGGTAGAAGGATTACCGTCATTATGCAACACCGACACGGCAGGTTCGTAGAAATCTTCGTTGCCGTTGCCGCTCATCACATCCCAGCCCCGCCTTACGGCCGAACCATCGCTGCCGCGGCTCACTTCCCACGAAAACAGATTGACATCTGCCGGATTGAGCAGTTTCTCGCCAAAGTAGGCCTGATACAACCGGCCGTTATCTCCTACTTTTAAAATCAGATCTGTCTCATTTGTCGAAATCCGGATTGTTTTATTATCCGTTGCTTTGACCGTAAAAAACAGCGCAAGAAAAAGGAATAAGATTGAAATTTTCTTCATAATATATCAGATTTAAAATTACAAACATATGTTGGTGCCGCTATCCGGCATGGAATATCTTTCTTTTAAAGGTTAACTTTACAACAAATATACAAATTAAAACATAATTATTTAAACGAGACATGTCAAATCCCGTTTAAATCGATGTGATGATTAGGGAATGAAACCGAAAAGCTGTCGACTCATTTATGGTTTTTAATCCCTTTGCAAGGGGATTTTCATTCCTTTGCAAAGGGATTTTTATTCCATCATAAAGGGATTTCATTGTTTTTGCAAACAGATTTTGTACCGGATCACCAAACCACATATCTTGCTAATTATCACCTTTATACATGTCTATAATCCATGTGTAAATATACTTATCTTATACAGACAGGCTGTGAAACAAAACAACCACCCTCAATCCAGCGATTAAGTGATGGTTGTTTGTTTAAAAAAAGAAACCGGTTATGATCAGTAACCCGGATTTTGTTTCAGATTATCGTTAGCCTGTAATTCGGGTAAAGGAATAGGAAATAAGGCCGTGTGTCCGTCGGGAACGGCTGTGTGATTGAACCAGTTTTTGGTACTATAGGTGCCAAAGCGGATCATCTGTGTGCGGCGTTGTGCCTCGCACACAAATTCGAATCCCCATTCATCATACAAACCGCCTAAGGTAACGGGAGTCTGATCGCCCGGTACATCAATATCGTTATCCCAGTTTAAGGTACCGTATTTTATGCGGGTATCCCGTTTTAAATCGGCCGGAGTAACCGTGGCCTGCGAGCTGTCATCGAATACGCGGGCACGAATTTCGGATACCAGCGCGGCCGCTTCGCCTTCGTTCTGTCCCAGACGCATCAGGCACTCAGCTTTGATCATCAGCGTTTCGGCATATCTGTAATAGAGGAAATCGTTGCTCCACTGACCATTATTGGAGTCGTAATTATAGGCATATTTCATCACACGATACCCATAATCAATGCTGGTATAATCTTTCCCGTCTTTCATGCAGGTAAGCGACGGAAGATAATTCAGACAAGTCCATACCAATACTTCCGGATCATCTACATGATACCGCGGACCTATTAACCATGATTTTTCGAGTCGTTTATCATTAGGCTCATAGGCATTGATAAATTGCGGGTTGGCACATGATCCGCCCCAGAAATAATCAGCCTTATTGCCAAAATGCTCTTTCGCAATGGTAGGATACCATTTATGATGCTGACCAAAAGCAGAATAGATATTATCATACGGAACAGCAAAGATGGATTCTTTGTTGGTGTAATCCACATCTACTTTAAAGTTATCCGAATAATCGGCCGACAGACTGAATAAGCGCGAATCGATAACAGCCTGAGCACATTCGAGTGCTTTGTTCCACTGTGCAGTTCCAATGTATACTTCGGCATTGAGATAAACGCGGGCCAGTGTCATATACGCGGCCCATTTATTCATGCGTCCGTAGGTTAGTGCATTGTTCTCTTCACTAAGTTCGGGCAGCACTTCGTTCAGCTCGTTAATCACAAAATCGTACACCTCCCTACGGGTAGATTGTGTAGGTATCTCGTCGGTAAACTGAGTTACTATGGGCACATTGCCGTGCGAATCGAGCAGGATAGAATACCACAATGCACGAATCGCTCTTAACTCGGCGATGATCGCCTCTTTTTTATCGCCCGTGGGCAGCTGATCATTTTCGATCTGATCTTTCACACGGTTCGCATTATTGATTCCGCTAAAAGCAGTAAGATAGGTGTTTCTGGGTTGCCATGACTCGGATGTCCATGTATGCTGATGCATACGCCGGTAAGTACCTCCGTCATCCCATCCGGTAGGTCGCGTCGGCGTAATAATCACATCGCCCGGTTCTTCCTGCAAGTCAAAATAACCCTGCCAGTTAAATATAAAATTCAGGGGCGAATAGGCACTTGCCATCAATGCGGCAACATCTTTATCCGTGGGGATAAATGAATTTTCCGTTACTTCGGAATATACTTTTTCATCGAGATTGAAACAACTGGTGAAGCTCAATGATAAGCCGGCTAAAACTGTATATAATCCTGTTTTATAATAATTCATAATCGTCTGATTTAAAATGTTATATTTAAACCGAAGGTATACGATCGGATTGTCGGATATTTATCACGACTATCAGAACCTGCATCCAGACCGGTCATTCGTACTTCCGGATCAATGCCTTTATATTTAGTAAATGTAACTAAATTCAGGCACGAAGCATATACACGGAAATTTTGAATATACTTGATTTTTGTAGTATTGATGGTGTAGCCCAGTGTAACATTATCAATCTTCCAGTAGCTGCCATTTTCCACATATTCGCTTACATAGCGCTGTGAATCGTTAATGATAACGGTTTTGTCTGTTTTATTATAACTCATCTTATCATCGCTGATCTGGTAAGCCGGATGTTTATCAAAGGCTGCATTCAATACATTGTACTGGATGGTAGGATTCGAATAATACATAGCCTGATAGTTCAGGATTTCGAAACCAAAAGCACCACGCATACTAATTGCGAAATCAAAATTCTTATACGAAAGCTGATTATTAAAGTTCAGGTAATGTTTAGGTACGCCGTTACCCAGCACCTGACGATCTTCGTCGGTTGCATTTTCGGCCAGGTCATAGTATTTACCCGTTACATTTCCGGCGTCATCTTTCTGAAGGCGTTCAACCAGCCATTTTCCGCTTTCGTCGAGCCCGATCGATTTCAACCCGAAAAAGTTGCCGATCGGATCGCCTACCTTCACGCGGTGTGTCGAGGTTTGGATCGGTTCGCCGGTATGACCGGTAGTAAACCAGTCGGTCGACATCTGGAACTGATCATTCGAAATTGACTTCAGTTTATTCTTATTGGTTGAATACGAAATATTGGTATGCCATTCAAATCCTTTCGAACGGACAGGAATTGCATTGATCAGGAATTCTGCCCCTTTATTTCTGATTTCACCCACATTGGCAGTAATGTAACCGTACTGATACGGCGGAACCGGCACCGAGTAATCCCATAATGCATCTTTGGTATCACGCTGATACAGATCGATCGAACCACCCAGACGACCTTCTAAGAAATCGAAATCCAATCCTACATTATACTCATATTTCTTCTCCCAGCGCAGATCGGGATTCGGATTTCGTACCGGTCCGAGTGTATTTATCCACGAGCCTTCGTACAAAAAGAACTGATTGCTGTAATTCAATGAAGAGAGCGAAACATAAGGACTGCTGATATTGATACCCGTAATACCAAATCCGGCACGTACTTTCAGTGTATTAATCCAGGTAAGATCTTCCATGAATTTTTCATTATTCATACGCCATCCGGCCGAAACACCCGGGAAGTTACCCCATTTATGATCGGCACCAAATTTAGAAGAACCTTCACGGCGAAGAGAGGCCATCAGCAAATAACGGTCATCGTAATTGTAGGTAACGCGGGCAAACAAACCGATTAGTTTATCAGACTGCTTATATGAATTCATGGAAGCCGTTCCTTTTGTTAAGCCCATACCCGACTCCAGTTTATTATAGGTATAGCTGTCGGTTGGGAAATCGCGATTGGATACGCCATAATTTTCGCTGGTATTATCTTCGTAGTTATATCCCACAATCGCGCTGAAGTTTTGTTGATCGAATTGCTTATTCCATCCCGCGGTAAGCTCAACCATATTGCTGATGTAATCGGATGTATAACGCGATGCATATCCGTTGTATCCGCTTTCGGTCGTTGTGGGATGTTTTTTGGTATAATAATAGCCGTTTAATGCACTTTGTCCTTTACGGGTATACATGGCGCGCAGATTAATACCTTCGATGGGATTAAACTGAACACTTCCCGTAAAACGCAAATTGCGGTAACGCACATCACCAATGCGTTCGTTAATTAACGAAACCGGGTTATCATATACATAGACCGGACGTTCTACATATGATCCGTCTTCCTGATAAATCGGCTGTGTGGGATTTTGGATACAGGCATGACGGTAAATTCCGCTGTCGAATGCCGGTCCCTCTTTCTTCTCATTTGCAATAATTGATAATGTGGTAGTCAGCTTATTTTCAAACATACGGTGAGTTACCTCCAGTCGTCCGCGCAGATTGGTACCATGAGAGCCTTTAAAGGTTCCTCGTTTATCATCGAACGTCAGGTTGGCAATCATGCTGGTTTGCTGATTTCCGCCAAGGAATGTCAGGTTATGCACCTGCGATACACCTGTACGACTAATTTCATCGAGCCAGTCGGTAGATGCGCCATAATCCTGATCATTGGCACCCGAAAAAGAAAAGCCCTCATCAAAACGCTGACGCAGATCAGCGGCAGTCATGAAATCTGCTTTTTTAGCCTGTCTGGATATCGACACATACCCGTTGTATTCGATGCGGGCGGGCATATCACGTTTACCGTTTTTGGTGGTGATGATAATTACCCCGTTTGTACCCCGTGTTCCGTAAATAGCCGTGGCAGAACCATCTTTTAACACATCGATAGATTCGATCTCTTCGGGAGCCACGGTAGAAAATGAGCCGGGCACACCATCCACCAGAATCAATGGCGAGTTTCCGCCTTTCAGGGAGGAATTACCGCGCAGCATAACTGAGGTAGAGGCCGACGGATCGCCCGAGGGCAAAGAAATCTGAAGCCCGGCTACCTTACCCTGCACCAGCTGTCCGGCATCCAGGATAGCACCTTTGTTGAAGGTTTCGGCTTTTACACTTGCCACCGAGCTTGTTACATCACCTTTCTTTTGTGTACCGTAGCCGATTACCACAATTTCGTCGACCATTTTTGAATCTTCCTCCAGTACCACATTTAGTTTCTGATGATTCCCCACCGGAATTTCCTGTTCTTTATATCCGATATAAGATATAATTAAAACAGATTGCGGCCCTTTCACTGTTAATGAATAATTACCGTCGATGTCGGTAATTGTTCCGTTTGTGGTACCTTTTTCGATGATATTAACACCGATAACCGGTTCGCCCGTTTTGTCGGTTATTAATCCCGAAACGGTTCGGCCTTCGATTTGCCAGATTGTGAGTACTTCCGTTTTTTCACCCGGGGCGGCAAAAGCGGCTGTCGGAAATAAGGCTGTAGTCAGAAACAGAAGCCCTGCTGCCTTAAGTACGTTTTGATGGTGTAAAAAACAAGGATAAGTTTGTTTTTTTTGAAACATAAGAGTATAATTTAAGTTTACAACTATCAGATAAATAAGTTTATATATTATTTATTTCTCTGATAATCGGCATTAGATTTTTCGTGATCAGGTATTATTATTTTGGATGCAAATATTGTGAAAATAAATGATTGTAGTCAATACATTCATTGGCGTTTAGAGATAATTAACTAAAAGTGTACATATAACAAATAACAGAAAAATATCATTGAATTCCGTGAATTATTAAATCTGTTTTCTAACCTAAAAAGTACTATTTTTCTGATAAATTGTTTAACTGTGCGTGATTTGGCTTTTATCAATATGTAATGAATACACTTTATAGCGAAGATAAATTTCTATTATTGGGCAATAAATAATAAGACAGGCTGTGTTATGTTACAAAGTATATCCGGCTTATTATTTAACATTCGTATACGATTAGTCGGAAATATCATTGTATTTATTCCCCGCTCCGATCAATATGTATGATACGGTTTGATTGCATTTGAAGCAGACATGATACATTCAATCCTATATCATAAAAATAAACTATAACTCCGACATTAAAGAATAGAGTTATAGTTTAACTATCCGGAATTATTAAGTCGCTTTCCGGTTATTTATAATCGCAATTAGTAAAAATATAATTTCAGTTTATTAAATCTCTTTTAAAATGCTACTTCCAACACTCTCATCACATCATTTGCAGTGGCAGGCGGATTAGCGTGCAAAACTCCTTTTTCATTAAAACTGATTTTAATAACATCTTGTACTATTGCAGGCAAGTCTGCAGGTTCGATATTCATGGCTTGTAAAGAAACGGGTACTCCGATTTCTTTTAAAAAGGATTTAAAGGCGATAATGCCTTCGCGGATAACTTCGTTTTTACTTTTATGATCCGGATTTATTTGCATTACATTTACAGCAAATCGATAATATTGTGTTTTTCGACGGTCGGCCATATATTCCATCCAGGCAGGCATCATAATTGACAAGGAAGCGCCATGAGGAATTTTATGACGCGTAGTTAAAACATGACCGATTTGATGCATCGGTGTCCAGGCATCGCCGGGCGAAGCCCATCCGTTTATGGCACAGGTTGCTGCCCATTGCAAATGAGAACGGGCTGACAGGTTTTCGGGATCGGCAAGTACTTTGCCTACATTATCCATGACCGTTCGCATTACACCTTCCTGAAAATAATGTTGTAAATCGGAATCTTCTTCGCCGTTCAGGTAAATTTCTAACACATGCGAAATGGTATCGGCTGCCGCACATGCAGTTTGATAAGCGGGCAGCGTCAGAGTTAATTCGGGGTCTATAATCGAAACTTTCGGATAAAGACAGTTTCCCCAGATGTATGATTTTTCGCCTAAGGTGCGATTGGTAAGTACGGCACAGTTATTCATTTCGCTTCCGGTTGCCGGCAATGTAGGAATCATCAGTGTAGGAAGAGCTTCGACGGGAGGAATAGCTTGTATTGCATCATGTCGGCTATAAACCATATTCCATAAATCGCCTTCATAACATACACCGGCAGCAATCGCTTTTGCTGCATCCATAGCGCTTCCGCCTCCTACACCAATTATAAGATCTACCTGTTCGCGTTTACAAAGAGCAGCTCCTTTTTTAATAGTTTCTATCTCTGGATTGGGTTCGGCTTCGAAAAAGGGAATGATTTCTAATCCCTCTTTTTCCAGTAACCGCCGGATGCGTTGCATTAATCCATGCAGACAGGTTAATTCTTTATAGGATACAAGACAGATTTTTTTACCGATTTTTCCGGCTTCTGTTCCAAGACGGGATAATTCGCCGGCACCAAAAATTACATGTACCGGATTATAATAATCGAAGTTGTTCATATTATAGTGTTTTAAATGAAATATTTAAATGTTCTTTTCGGAGAAATATAAAAATAAGATTTTCTGAAAATAAGACTGCATTGCTCTTATATTCGCCATATCCGATAACTGGTTTGATACGGAATGAATACTGAATCTGTTATTATATCCGCATCGGTAAACTATGAGGCTTTTAAACTATCTGTGTTTAAATCATAGATTATTATCTTAAGCGGAACAAGTGCAATCTGTTGTTTGACAGTATAGATTTCATCGATTATGGGTTGATAAAAAACGGATTTGAGTTGTCCGATATTCATCACCATATTTATTTCGATGCAATCGGCATCGTGTATGGATTTAGCCTGTGTTAATTTTTTTCATTTAACCCGTATAATTCATTGATATTTAGTTTTTTCATGACGATTTTACTTATTATTTTAAAACAACAGTCTGCTTCCGAATGAATAAATCATCCGGTACAGACTATTTAAAAAATTATTAATCAGATAACAATAATACTATTCTTGTTTCGGGAAGATTACTTAATTACCCGCCTTCAACCGCTCTATATAATGGCGTAATTGTTTTTTGTTCCGTTCGCAGGGCACCAGCTCTTTCTCGATATCACCGCGCGGTGTTTTAACAAGCCGGTTGTATCCGATTTTAATCAGTGCCACAGCTTCATTGTATTTTTCGGGTTCGGAACGTATGCCATCCAGACAGGGACTCGCTTCGGGGCGCTCAAAACTAAGCTGGGCATTCAGTGTACGACCGTGATTATTCAGATCCCAAAAATTTACGCCTGTTAATTCTGTTAATCGGGAAATTTCGGAATCATTCAGCGGACTTCTGCCGGCCAGAGTTGTATCAAAAGCCGATTCATATACGGGATAATAAACACCGTTTAGATCCATCCAGGCATAAAGAATCTCTTTTTCCTGCCGGCTCAGGTTTACATCGTGATGATTTGTTTCGATGATTTTTGTGAGCAGACTCGGATATGAGCCCCACGAACAGGCCGGCTGTATGGCTGCCGGGCCGCCTCCTACCAGTGTGACTACCTTGTTTACATGCATATTGACATAAGCGGCATTAAAAAAGGGATTTCTGTCGCCTGCCAGTACCAGCTTTTTCCGATCGTTCACATCAAAATCATGACAACTTATGCAGTGTTTATCTAATATGGGCTGAACCTGTTCCATGAACGAGAATTTTACCGGTTCTTTTTGCTGCCATCCTTTCAGCGGTTGTGGCGCTTTCTTTAATGCCGTGGGCAGATGGGGTGAGGCCAGCGGTACATTCAGCCGGTTCTCATGACAACCGATACAGCCGTTTGTCTCGCCGGGCATCAAAGATACGCCGCTGCGCATCGACTGGATCATTTTTTTATCTTTATCCAGCAGTTGGAAATAGACATGACGACCTGCAGGAACTTCAAAGCTGGCCGAACCGTCAGGGTCTACCTCTACTTCGCCGAGAATCTGCTTATTTTCGAAACTGTGCCAGTTTACACCCGGTGCCTGCTCACCCTGACCGAACCAGCCACGCGATGTCCAGCTTCTTTTTTCGGGCGATTCTACAACACGCAGGTATTTTACGGTGCCTTTCTCCACACCCAGCATGTGAGTTCCTTCGTATACATTTTGTACATAGAAATGACCGGTTGTACTTTCCCGGTTAAGCATTTCGGGGATTACATGCGGTTTATATCGCGGGCCGGCAGGCTGCGGATCAAACAGACACTGATCGCCTTCGAGTATCAACTCTTCGGTACCATCGCGCCCTACCAGATAGATTCCTGTTTTTTGATCTTCCACATTCCAGCTGCCGCGTTTAAACCAGATGGTGCGCGATACCAGAAAATAATCTTCATTCAGCGGATAAGGATCTTCGTAAAAATGATCGATCCATTTAAAGGAATCCAGATCGCCTTTTCCTACCAGGTCGCGGGTATTTGCGGGCCAAATCTGAACAACCGGTTCGGCATCATCAATTCCCAGACGACGATCGATAAGTGCCATGGCTCCCCACGGACGATCATGACAGGATGCAAAAATACAAACTACCAGATTACTGCCCGGAATGGCCCGTCCGTCGATCACACCGCCGGGCGATGCTGTATTATTACCATAATATATAGCATGTTTTGTACCGTCGGGATTTACAGTCCATAATCCCTGCGCATCGCCAAAATTACGGTCTACATATTCCCACCGGTCGTACAAAATACGGCCGTCATTCAGCAGCGAGGCATGTCCTTCAAACAAGGTACTTACACCTATCTGGGTAATTTGGCTGCCATCACCCTCCATACGGTACAGATTACACATAATATGACGATTACACATACAGTATTTAGGCTGACGTGTAGAACTGAACACAATACCGCCATCGGGCAAATAAAGCGGATCGATATCCGAAATACCTTCAGAGAAAGTAAGCTGTTTTATATTGCTGCCGTCAGCATCCATCTCATAAATGTGATAATAATCGGTTTTGCTACGGCGCATGGAAAATAAAATCTTCTTTCCGTCGAACGAATATTCGGGATCGCGAACCACCCCGTCGGGACATTCAAGCAGAGTACGGATTTTTCCCGAATCCACATCATAAAGGCGCATTGTGCTTCCGGGTGCAAAATTGTCTTCGTTTATTTCACCGCACTGAAACAGAGTGGCAGTATTATGATGATCGGCTGCATATTGATCGCGCTCGATGTATAAGATTTGCTTCCCTGCAAGTTGTTCTTTTGCTATAGCCGATAAGTTTATCGGATTTGTTTTAGTTTGTCCCTGCAGAGAAATAGCGGAAATTAAAAACAGAAGAATCGCGAACAAGCTTAATAATAATTGTTTTTTCATTTTGATTCGTTTAAATTATATCCTAACTCGGTTGATATCTGATTAGCAGCTGCAATGATTTCGGTGGCAACTGCGGGAAAGTCTTTCCGGGTAAGGCGTCCCGACGGACCGGATGTCCATAGTGCGGCAACAATATTTCCAAACTGATTAAATACGGGAGCGGCCAGACAATGTACACCATCCATCTCCTCTTCCAGGTCGACAGCATAGCCCGATTTTAAAACTTCTTTCACCTCTTTCCGCATGCGTTCTGCTGATGCAATGGTTCGTTTATTGTACACTTCATAATTGAGTGTAGTGAGTAAAGTTTCCTGTTCTTCAGGCAAAGCATATGCAATAAATAATTTTCCCGGAGCCGAAGCATGCATGTTGAAGCTGGTACCGGGTCGCAACAAAAAGGTGAAACTATGCGACCCGAGGACCTGCTCCAATAATACAATACGGTTATGCATCATTACGCCGAGCATGATGCTCTCGCGTATGGAATCCCTTAATTTTTGCATATGGGGTAAAGCTCTTTCCACAATATTAGTTTCACCCAGAGCAGCTAAACCTATCCGGAGTAGTTTTTTTGAGAGAAAATAACTGGATGAATCCTCATTTTTATGAATATATCCCATTTGCATCAGCGAATTCAATAATCTGTAAACTGATGTTTTAGGTTGATTAAGCTGATTAATAATATGTTGCATTGATACACCTTTGGGATAAGCAGATAGTAGCTCTATCACTTCAAATCCTTTCTCCAACATCGGAATTGTATATTTATTCCCGTTATTATTTTCTATATTTTCTGTACACATAAGCGTGATTGTTGTTTCAAATATTAAACCTTGTTTTCAAATATGAAACAAACATAGTTGATTCACATGAATTTCTAAAACATGTAAACGTTAATTATTTTTAATATTGAAAAAGAATAAAGCTTTTTAAAGATTATGAAAAGAGGATCAGTTTGTTTCTTTATCAGGAGAAGCAGGAAGCATCATGTTATTTATTTTTGATAACATTGAGCTTCTCAATAAAATCGAACCGAAAGATTCACTCTATTTTTGCGATGTGGTTACCTGTCGGGTTTGCCCGGAATTGCCGGTAAAGAACAGAATTGCGATAATTGGAATTTCTGGCAACAGACAGGCAATAACTGCAAAAGAAATATACATTGAAAAAAACAAAAAAAACAGCCTATGCAGACAATAGAATTGAATAATGGCGTAGTAATGCCGGTTTTGGGATATGGCGTTTTTCAGGTAT
>CAMTPG010000009.1 GCA_947074335.1 uncultured Parabacteroides sp. | reverse complement strand
AAAGCAGTCGGTTGAAATGATCAATCACTGCGATTCCCGCACTGTCGTATCCGCGGTATTCCAATCGTTTTAAACCCTCGATTAAAACCGGCACGGCGGTTTCGTTTCCTATATATCCAATAATTCCACACATAACTGTTTTGATTTTTCAGACTGCAGAGAAAGTGAAAACCTAAACATGAACTTGGACTGCAGCAAATGATTAAACGAAAAATATGAAAAAACAGGCTGCAAATATCCGCATCCGGTGCGGATAAAAGAGATACAGTCTGTCTTTATTTTATAGTTGATACACAGATATTCGGTCCGTTTATGAATCCCGACCGAACAGCTGCGGTATCGTGATTTTTATCCATGAATGGCCGAAAGATTATGAAGCATTTCATCAGCCAGCAACGATTTCTCACGGATATGCTGCCGCACGGCTGCCACAAACGGATCCTCATCGAAGCTGCCCCGCACCGATTCAAAATCTTTGAGTTTATCAGCCTCGGCACCATCTACACCAAATCCGATCATCGAAGTAATCGAGAATTCTTTCATGGCATCCTTATACAGCGACTCATCGAGTGTGATTACGGCATCTTTCCATTTATGGATCAGATCGCGTATCTCACCGATTGTAATGGTCTGAAAGTTGCAGCCGTAAAAATCCTGCATCGCCCGATACGTCCAGGTCCACTCCATATCATAATAACTGTCGTGCATCTGCCTGAAACGGGTTTCTATTTCGTATAAGGTGATGGGTGAAGATTCGATATCATGAATCAGACGATCCACTTCCGATTTGGGCGTGATCAGTCCCGACAAATCGACCCAGTCGCCCAGTCCCGACGCATGCGTGGGTTTTAACCGCTCACGCACCTCATCCATCGAAGTGTAATATTTTTTACCCAGCCGGTTGATAATTGAATTACCAAAGAATTTATGAATGGCCTTCTCATACAGATGGATGCCGTTGCGCAGCGAAGAGTTTTTAATGCGCACACTACGCAAGGTATAAACATCCGGACTGTCGCCCGAAACCGCTTTCAGGTTAAGCAGCTGATTACGGCCGCGAATCATCTTTTCGATCGTATAAGGACTGAGCAGATTATAATTGATGCAATCCAGCTGTGCAGCATCCTGTCGCTTATCGCGCTTCGGCCATTTCTTTACATCGCGGATGGTTCCCACACTACGCAAATTTACGCCGGGAATCAGATAAGTCTCGTCCGATTTTTCGATCAGGTAAGAAAACGGCAAATCGGTTGTATCCGAATGACGGTAATGGCGACCCATCACCAGCGAAAAAGCGCCCACTTTGGCCGGCCATAATATATACGAATCGCTCGTTGTTTTTGAACCGCGTTCGATAATGCCCTGATGAATCGGTCCCAGTTTATACATATGATTACTCTGATTCGATCCGCTTCCCGCATTCAGAAAAGAGAACATGCCGGCAATGAGCAGGCTCGATTTATGCATGGAAACGGTGTATGGACCGGCAAACACCGAACAGGCCTCGCCATTCTCGAAAGAGCAGTTGGCAAACATCAGCGTATCGTGAGCCGAAAAGTTATGCGAGACATGACAGGCCTGCCCCACAAAACAGCGTACCAGCTTGGCCGCATCGGCAATATAACTGCCCGACGAGAAGATAAAATCGGTAGCAATTACACTATCGCCCACATAAACAGGCGCCAGCGGATTGCTGTTGATCGTACCATTTTCGAGTCGCACCGTGTTCACAATCTTGGTGTAAGCGCCGATATTGACATGTTTGATGGTACCGGTATTCAGAATCTTGACATGATTACCGATATTGCCCATTTCGTAGGCATGCTGATCCGCATACACGGAAATCTTATCAAACAGATTCGATATCAGTTGTTTCTTGTGTCTGTACATTGCCAGAATATAGGCCAGCGAAGAGGAAAGCTCGTTGTAAACCGGCACCTCTCTCCCGCCCGTTTCGTTGAGCACATTTACAAACACATTATTACCAAAGGTGGAACGTTCTTCTACGGCAATCACGTTGACATTCTGAATATAGCAATCATCACCGATCCGGTAATTGGAGATGTGATTGGCTACATTCTCGATCAACACATCGTTGCCGATCTCACAATGATGCAGGGTTGCATTGCGGATACCCGAATGCCGGCATAAGCCGCCTGCCAGTTGAAAAGTTTTTACAAACCGGCCCAGCGTAATCCGTCCCGAAAATCGGGTAAACGAAATATGTTCCGGCGAAAAATCCTCCGACACGAAGATTTGAGTCCAATCTTCGGCCACACAATGATTGCCTGTCAGTGAGTCAATCTCGTGCTGAGTTAAGTTTCTCATAAACCAATAAGTTAAAGATAACAGGTTCCAAAAAGGAGGCATCAATCAACTATGTGGAAACCTTTGCCATAGTTTTGCCTGTATTGATAAACCAACTGTGGTAGTTTTTCAATTTCCGTCGCTGCAAAAATATGAAAATAAAGTAAAAGTCTGTATTTTTGTGCAAAATATTTACTACGAATAATGATTTCTGACTTATTACACTTCTCAATATCCGAATGGTTATTGATCGGACTTACTACCGGCAGCTGTCTGTGGCTGATACTTTATTATACAATTGTTTATGCCCGCCCGCTGCGGAAAGCCCGAAAAAAGACGGAAATAACAGACGGAGAACCGGCTGCGCAACCTCCCGTATCGGTGATTGTCTACTCGAATGGCGATGCCGCACAACTGCATCAAAATCTGCCTGCCATCCTCACGCAGGATTATTCCGATTTTGAAGTGATTGTGGTAAATGATGGTTCGGATGCCGACAGCGAAGATGTACTCAAACTTTTCTCGCACGAACACAAACACCTGTATTTCACATTCGTACCCAACGAGACCCAATATCTTAGTCATAAGAAACTGGCCTTAACCATGGGCATCAAAGCCGCCAGACACGACATCCTGCTGTTCATCGAAATAAACAGTGCGCCGGTGAGTAATCAATGGATTACATCGATGGCAACTGCTTATACACCCGAGACTGAAATTGTGCTGGGATTCTGCTCCTATCCGTGGTCGAAAGGTTTCAAACAAAAACTGATCGCTTACGATAATCTGATGCAGGGTTTGCAATACCTGGCTTCGGCACTGGGCAACAGACCATTTAGTGGAAACGGAAATAACCTCTCCTATCGCAAGTCGCTCTTTTTTGCCCAGAAAGGATATTCGAAATCACTTTATCTGCATGCCGGATCCGACGATCTGTTTATCAACTCGGTAGCCAACCGCAAAAATACGCGTGCGGTTTATTCGCCGGAAAGTCTGACCCGACACAACCAGATCGATCAGTGGTTTGATTATAAAGAGCTTAAAGTAGCCCGTGCAGCCACACGCCCCTATTTTCGCGGCGGCCGGCTGAATTTCTTTCGTCTCGAATCGTTTCTGTTCTTTCTGTTTTTGGGCAGTGAAATTGCATTGACGGTTGTGGGTATTCTGGCACAAAATCCGTTGCTGTGGATATTGACATTACTGCTTTTTGTGCTTCGTTTTGCAGTGAAAGCTTCTGTATTCCGACGCTCGGCATTGCTGCTCAACCAGCAACCGGCCACAGGCGCATTGTTTTTGCTGGAGCTGGCACGGCCGTTTTATCATCTTACTATTCGCAGCTATCGGCTGACGAACAGCAAAAAGGATTATACAGCTAAAATTTGAGGGAAGAGCAGAGATCAATTGAATTTCTATTCGAAACGGATACTCTTTACCGGATCAATCTTCGTTACCAGATAAGAGGGAATCAACATCATCAGCATGGATGCAATCAGTGTACCGGCATTGAGCAGAATAAGCGATGTAACGGTCAGATCAATCGGCACGGCATCGAGATAATAGATGGCGGGATCGAGTTTTATCACCCGGAAATGTTTCTGAATCAGACAAAGTGAAATACCGATTACATTGCCCCAGAGCATGCCTTTGCCGATCAGGAAAAAGGAAACATAGAGAAAAATCTTCCGGATACTGCCGTTATTTTCGCCCAGCGCCTTCAGAATGCCGATCATATTGGTACGTTCGAGAATGATAATCAGCAATCCCGAGATCATGGTAAATCCGGCCACAAGCAGAATCAGCACCAAAATCACAATCACATTAAGATCCTGCACATCGAGCCAGTCGAAAATCATCGGATTCAGTTCGCGAATCGAGCGTGTATAATAGGTATTATCCAGTCGGTCCTGTTTTTCGGCCATTGTAAAATATAGATCTTCGGTTACCGGCTCAAGCTGATCCCAGTCGTTGAGTGTCAGTTCAAGTCCGCTCACCTGATCATCCGCCCAGCCGTTAAGTCGCCTGATCTGTCGCAAATCTGTCAGCACAAACAACTTATCAAAATCCACAAATCCGGTTTCGTAAATGCCCGCCACGCGGAAACGGCGTGCGCGCACATCATCCTGCACAAAATAGGTCAGAAAATTATCATCAAGATTCAACCCGAGCAGATCGGCCAGGTATTGTGAAATCACCACATCATTCGATGTTTTAGCCGAATCGAGTTGCAGAATCTCACCCGATTTGAGGTGATCTTTAAAGAAAGTCCAGTCGTAATCATCCTCCACACCCTTCAGTACAATTCCCTGAAAATCAGTATCCGTCTTTAAAATACCCGGCTTTGTACCGAATGCCTGCACATGGCGGATGCCGGGAAACTGCCGAAGTTCGGCGAGCAGCGTGTCGCTCACGGCAACCGGCGTAGACTCGTACGAATTATTGCTGCTGAAATTGGTAATCTGAATGTGCGAACCGAAACCGATCACCTTGTTACGGATCTCTTTTTTGAATCCGATGACAATGGCAACCGATAAAATCATCACGGCTAAACCCAAAGCGATACCGATGATCGAAATGCGGACAACAGGTGTGGTAACCCGGCGTTCGCCCGATTTACTAAAATGAATGCGTCTTGCTATAAATAATTCTAAACTCATTCAATCACTCTGCCCGGATAGGCCTCTAATGCTTTTTGCAACACGATAAGCGCCTTTGCCAACTCCTCTTTTTTAAGCACATAGGCAATACGCACCTCATTTTTACCCAGTTCGGGCGTGGTGTAAAAACCGGATGCCGGCGCCAGCATAATGGTTTGTCCTTCGTATTCGAATTCGCGCAGACACCAGGCACAAAACTCGTCGGCATCATCCACCGGCAGCTTGGCCACGGTATAAAAAGCGCCCATCGGGATCGGCGAGTAACAACCGGGAATGCGGTTCAGCCCGTCTACCAGAAATTTGCGGCGTTCCACATATTCGTTGTAAACATCGAGCATATATTCGTCGGGCGTATCCAGCGAAGCTTCGGCCATGATCTGACCGATCAGCGGCGGACTCAGTCGCGCCTGGCACCACTTCATCACATTCTCCTTCACCATTTGGTTTTTGGTAATCAGAGCGCCGATGCGGATACCACATTCACTGTAACGTTTTGATACTGAATCAACAAGCACCACATTATTTTCAATACCTTTCAGGTGAAAAGCCGAAATGTATGGCGCGCCGGTGTAACAGAATTCGCGATATACCTCATCCGAGAACAGGAAAAGATCGTATTTTTTTACAATGTCACGAATCTGATCCATCTCTTTCTGTGTATAGAGATAACCGGTGGGATTATTGGGGTTGCAGATTAAAATTGCTTTGGTGCGCGGCGTGATCAGCTCTTCGAATTTTTCGACCGAAGGCAGGGCAAAACCCTCTTCAATGGTAGAAGGAATGGTTTTAATCACCGCACCGCTCGAAATGGCGAAGGCCATGTAATTGGCATAAGCCGGTTCGGGCACAATAATTTCGTCGCCATGATCCAGACAGGCCATGAACGAAAAAAATACCGCTTCTGAACCGCCGGTGGTAATAATAATATCATCCACATCGACCAGGATGTTGAATTTGGCATAATATTTCACCAGCTTCTCGCGGAAACTGCGAATTCCTTCACTGGGAGAATATTCCATCACTTTGCGATCCACATTGCGCATCGCCTCGATCGCGACTTCGGGTGTAGGTAAATCGGGCTGACCGATGTTAAGATGATATACCTTACGACCTTTAGCTTTGGCCTGATTGGCCAGCGGAACAAGTTTACGAATGGGAGACTCCGGCATGTCGATTCCCCGTTGTGAAATACTGGGCATTACTATATATTATTTATTACTTTTTAGAATGCGGCAAAGATACGCAATAATTGCCATAGATAATTGTCTGTATGCATTTTTTTGCATCAATCCGATAGCAAAAGCAAGGAAAAAACGACACTTTTACAATCTGGTTATTGCCTTTATATTGCTGCGGAAGAGTATGCCGTGATTTCAGGATGCACAGGCCATGCCTTATATTTTTGCATACAAAGGATTATCGATCCGTATCCGGTCTGTTCATGGGATGACTATAGTCAGCCCGACAATGCATTATCATCCGGCGAACAGAGTAATGCCTGCCAGGAATCGGACCATAATCAATCAGGAATAGTAAGAAATAAATGTGAAATTAAAACAGATCATTATGGAAACATAACCCTTCAGAAAAAGATATTTCGCAATAAATTATTCTGATTCGGAAAGAATAATCTGAATTTGTACAGAATGTATCCGGTCGATTTTCATCCATCTGACAAAATGATAATCCAGAAATCGCAATCGGATATAAAAAAGAAAAGATCGTATGATAAAAAAATCATACGATCTCTCCGAAAATATTATACATAACCATTTTTTATTTATCAAGATTTAAAATTCGGTTATTGTTATTTGTCACATTCAACAGAGTAACATACTTACGATATTGATCAGGTGTTAACACCTTTTTCATCAATTTCAGGTTACCATAGACAGCGTTACGCAATTTTTTGTCGCGGTTTTTTTCGCTGGCGCGCATGCTTTCTGCCTGCATCTGCATGAAATACTCATTAATATCAGCCACTTCATTTGCCTGATAAGCAGATAATTGCAAGTAGTTGCTCAGTTTCTCAAAGTTAATAGTAAACGGTTCCTTTTCAATACCGTTACGGTTCTCGCGTGCAAATCCCATTGTTGCAAATAACAAAACGGCTGCAACTGCCATACCTAAACGTCTCATAATACCTAAATTTAAATTATTAAACCTAAACACCAAGGACCCTTTGTCCTTGTTCAACTTTTTGTTTGTTTATCTTTCGTTGATGCAAATATAACAACATGTTTTACAACATTGTTCTACAATACAATTAATAAATGTTAAATATTATCAGATAGCTGCATTTTTAGCATTTTAGACGTCTTTTTGTAACACAAATGCAACATTCGAACGATTTTTGATTAATGTAAAATCCACATCCAATCCGGATTTGCTTCATTTCAGACTTCCTATACAAGACAATATTCAAACGGAAAAGTTCAATGAAAGATGTGAAATTCTGATGACAACAGGGAGAGGATTAAAGTAGCCGGTTACGCTCAAACGAAGCATAAACCCATTTCAGATAGACCAGCGCAGCCAGCAAACAGCACACTGCACCAATGCCGTAAGCTACAGCCAGACCGAAACGCGTACCGATAAAACCGGCCGAAAGCATGCCGATTCCCACACCGATATCGAAAGAGGTAAGAAAAGTAGAAGTAGCCGTCCCGCGGCGGTGATGCGGTGCCACATTTACAAACAGACACTGAAAAGCGGGAACTCCCACGCCAAAGCCGGCACCGATCAGCAAAGCGCAACCAAAAAAGAAAAACGTGGAATGACAGGTGGCAAAAAGGGCAAATGCAATAATCAGACAGAGTAAAGAGGCAATGGCCACATGATGAATTTTTCCGCGATCTACCAGTCGTCCGGATATCAGTCGCGAAATGCCCACACCAATCGCCATATATAAGAAGAAATGACCGGCATGCGCGATTCCGATCGAATTGCCGTATAATACAACAAACGAAACAATCATACCGTAAGGAATAGCTACCAATATATAGGAAAAGGCGGCTGGAAGTGCATTAAGCAGAATAAAACGATCGAACGAAAATACGGGGCGCGCCACATTGGCCCGTTTCGGGTATCGAATGAAACAGACCGAAATCATACCGATCAGCGCTGCCAGCAGTGCAAAAGCGATCAATCGGTTGAAGCCCGATTTCCCATAGAGATAAACGGCAACAAGCGGAGCCAGCGACATGGCCAGATTGATTGTCAGCCCGTAAAAACCCATGCCTTCGCCGCGCCTCACCGACGGAATTACATCCACGGCAATGGTATTGCCCGAAACCGATGTAAGTCCCATAAATCCACCCTGCAGCAACCGCACCAGTGCAATGGCAAGCATGGTGGAAGCCCAAAAATAACCGGCAAACATCAGGGCAAATGCCGCAAAAGCCCAGAGATATAACAGTTTGCGCGAAAAACAATCCACCAGATAGCCTGAAAGCGGACGCACAAACAGCAATCCCAGCGTGTAAGCGGAAAGAATGAGTCCGGTGGTGCCTTCAGTCATATGCAACTCTTCGGTCAAATAAACCGGCAGCGTGGGCATCAGCAGATAAAACGAAAAGTTCATCAGGAAATAGGAAATACAACATTGCACAAAATTCCTGTTCCACAAAGCCGGTTTCTGCTGATTATCCATGATCAGAGCAGCTCGCTGAGTTCGAGCCAGCGCATCGTTTTCTCGTCGATCTCATCGATCACTTCGGCAATGCGTGCCGATTTAACCAGCAGCTCATCGTTAGTGAGCGTGCCGCTGCTCATCGCCTCTTCGAGAGCACTTTTCTCGGCTTCGAGCGCGGGGATTTCGGTCTCGAGAACTTCAAATTCTTTTTTCTCTTTGAAGCTCATCTTTTTACGGGATTCTTTTTCGGGACGGAGTGCTTTTTTATCGGCCGGCTCCAATTTGGTCTGACGTGCATTTTCGGCTTCTCGTTCGAGTTGTTCCTGCACCTCTTTCCAGTCGCGGTACTGACTGTAATTGCCGGGGAAATCCTTGATATCGGCGTTGCCTCTGAAAACCATCAGATGATCTACTACCTTATCCATAAAATAACGGTCGTGCGAAACCACAATCAGGCAGCCTTTAAAATTGCGCAGATATTCTTCGAGCACATTGAGCGTTACGATATCCAGATCGTTGGTCGGCTCATCGAGCACCAGAAAATTGGGATTGCGCATCAGCACCGTGCACAGATAGAGCCGGCGCTTTTCGCCACCGCTCAGTTTGTATACATAATTATGTTGTTTGTCGGGCGTAAACAGAAAATAGTTCAGAAACTGCGAAACGCTCATCTTTTTGCCATCACCCAGATCTACAAATTCGGCGATGCTCTGCACTACATCAATCACCTTCATCTGTTCGTCGAATTGCAGGCCGTCCTGACTGTAATAGCCGAAGCGAACGGTCTCGCCGATGTCAAAATGACCGCTGTCGGGCGCTACTTCGCCCATCAGCATTTTAATAAAGGTTGATTTTCCCGTTCCGTTGTTGCCTACAATACCCATTTTTTCGTAGCGGGCAAAGACATAATTAAAATCCTCTACGATCTTTAAATCGCCGAAACGCTTCGAGACCTGCTCCGCTTCGAAAATCTTCGATCCGATATACGAGGCTTTCACATCAAGACTGACATTGCCGGTATCGCGCTGCTGTTTGGCCTTTTTCTCCAGTTCGTAAAAGGCATCAATACGGTATTTGGCTTTTGTGGCGCGTGCCTGCGGCTGTCGGCGCATCCAGTCGAGCTCTTTGCGCAGCAGGTTGTTGGCACGTTCTGTTTCGGTATTGAAAGCTTCGATGCGCTCCTGTCGTTTTTCCAGGTAATAACTGTAATTGCCTTTATACTGAAATACCTGACGCTGATCGATTTCGATAATTTCGTTACATACCCGATCCAGGAAAAAGCGATCGTGCGTAACCATCAGAATGCTGATGTTGGCACGCGAAAGATAACCTTCCAGCCATTCGGTCATTTCGAGATCGAGGTGGTTGGTCGGCTCATCCAGAATAATCAGTTCAGGCTCGGTAATCAGCACATTGGCCAGCGCCACACGTTTGAGCTGTCCGCCCGAAAGAGTTTTTATCTTTTGATCGAAATTATGAATCTTGAGCTGTCCCAGAATCTGTTTGGCTTTTTGTTCATAATCCCAGGCTTTCTGATTATCCATACGCATCAGAATATCTTCGAGATTGGAATGATCGCCGCCGGCCATGGCCTCTTCGTATTCGGCAATGAGGCGCACGGTTTCGTTTTGCGAATAGAAACAGGCCTGCAACACCGTCAGTTCTTCAGGATAATGCGGCATCTGCTCCAAATAGCCTACACGCAGATCGTTTCTGAAAACCACATTGCCGCTATCGTAGCCCTCTTTGCCGGCTATGATATTGAGTAATGTTGTTTTTCCCGAACCGTTTTTGGCAATCAATCCTATTTTTTGACCCTGGGCAATGCCAAAGGTTATCTCTTCGAAAAGAACCAGATCGCCGAAGCTCTTGGTCAGTTTTTCTATCTGCAGGTAACTTATCATATGTATATCTTATCGCTTTTCAGTTTGCAAAAGTACATGAAATCGGCGAGTAACGCTTCATACCGTGAGGCGAAAGTGCAAAAAACAGTGCATCATACCGGTTAATCGCGCACGGTAATGTGGAAACAGCCCTGTTTACGTTCGTGTTTGATGTAACAGCGTTTCTCTTTTTTCAGGTCGCGCAGCACCATGGCCAACACCATTTTGAGTCGGTCGCTGTCTATATTCAACGTATCGGATTCGTCTATTTTGGTGTAGCGTACCCACGAAACATCGAATGTGGTGCCGTAGCGGTGTGCCGAATTTTCGGACGAATTGCTGTTTTTCTTGCGGAGCTTCTGTATATCATCTACCGTACGGGTTACGCTGGTCACTTTGATTTTATAAAGCGAAGCATTGTGATTATAGAGTGAATCCTGAAAATTCCTGCCGATATCTGCCAGCAAATCGTGCGCCTTAGGTACCAGATAAGGAATGGAATGTGTAAGTGGCTCTACTTCATAATAGGCATTGGTTTCGATCTGCTTCATCTTTTTCTTTGATTTCTCGGCTTCGTCGCGATTGGTGGCCGGCTTAATTCCGATTTTTTTGGCAGCTTTCATATGTGCCTCGTTTAAATCATTAAAATCGCGATTGTAGCTGCCGTTGTACCAGATGCGCTTCAGTTCGCCGCGCGGCTCCTTTCGGGAACAGGCTGTCTGACTCACACACAATATAAACAGCATAAACAACCCGGCGTAGTAAATTTTCCCTTTTCCCATTAATTATTAATTTTAAAACAAAAGTAACCTTTTTTGTAAAAAGGGAAAAACAGAAACAGCTCTTTAACGCTTTGCCGGAGGTTTAACCGGCAAAGGAAGGAACCGGAAGTACATCCGGATGAAATACAAATTGTAATTTCGGGTACTTCCTACATGAAATAAACCCGATTCTATAGCTGTTTCAGAAAGATTATTGCTAATTTTGTAGACAATTTACAAGGAGTACAGTTGCCGTAAAAAGCAAAACTAAAACAAATTGAATGATTGAACGTATATATATTCTTGAGAATGTAGATCCTGTTATATTCTACGGAGTAAACAATGTCAATATGCAATTAATCAAGACATTGTTCCCAAAACTTCGCATCGTGGCACGCGGTAATGTGATGAAGGTGATCGGTGATGAAGGCGAATCAGAGCTCTTCCTGAAAAAGATCCGCGAAATCGAAAAGTTCTGCGAAGAGTTTAACACGCTGGGCGAAGAGGCAATTCTCGATATCATCAAAGGGAATGAACCGACTGTGGTGAAACAGGAAAATCTCATCATTCACGGCATGAACGGCAAACCCATTGTGGCCCGTACCGACAATCAGAAGAAACTGGTCGATGCATTTAACGAAAATGATCTGCTGTTTGCCACCGGCCCGGCCGGAACGGGTAAAACGTTTGTTGCCATTGCACTGGCCGTAAAAGCACTGAAGAATAAAGAGGTGCGGAAAATCATTCTGAGTCGTCCCGCCGTAGAGGCCGGCGAAAAACTGGGCTTTCTTCCGGGCGAAATGAAAGATAAACTCGATCCTTATCTGCAGCCGCTTTACGATGCACTGCAGGATATGATTCCGGCCAATAAACTCAAAGAATATATGGAAACCAATGTGATTCAGATTGCCCCGCTGGCTTTTATGCGCGGACGTACGCTGAATGATGCGGTGGTTATTCTGGATGAAGCACAAAATACAACGACACATCAGATCAAAATGTTTCTGACCCGCCTCGGCATGAATGCAAAGATGATAATTACCGGCGATATGTCGCAAATCGATTTGCCGCCTACTGCCACATCAGGTCTGGTTCAGGCATTGCATATTCTGAAAGGAACAAAAGGCATCGGACGGGTTGAGTTCGATAAAAAAGATATTGTTCGCCATAAACTGGTACAGCGCATTGTGGAGGCTTATGATAAGTTTGACCATAAACGCAAACAGGAGGCGAAAGACAAACTGAAAGAGAGTAAAGAGAACAGTATAAACAAGTAATTCAAATGTAAATAGGTATGAGTAAAGCTTTAACAAAGACAAATTATCATTTTCCGGGACAAAAAAGTGTTTATCACGGTAAAGTGCGCGAAGTTTACAACATCGAAAACAGCATGCTGGTGATGGTGGCAACCGATCGTATTTCGGCTTTTGATGTGGTTTTGCCCGAAGGAATTCCCTATAAAGGACAGATGCTAAACCAGATGGCTGCCCTGTTTCTGGATGCCACCAAAGATATTTGTCCGAACTGGAAACTGGCAACTCCCGATCCGATGGTGACTGTAGGCGTAATGTGCGAAGGATTCCCGGTCGAAATGATTGTACGCGGTTATCTGTGCGGCAGCGCATGGCGTGCTTATAAAAACGGAGTTCGCGAAATCTGCGGCATCACACTGCCTGACGGAATGCGCGAAAACGAACGCTTCCCCGAACCGATTGTAACACCGACAACAAAAGCTGAAATCGGTGAGCATGATCAGGATATTTCTAAAGCTGAAATTCTGGCTCAGGGACTGGCTACTGCCGAAGAATATGAAATACTGGAACGATATACACTGGCGTTGTTCAAACGCGGCACCGAGATTGCTGCAAAACGCGGTCTGATTCTGGTGGATACCAAATATGAATTTGGCAAACACAATGGCGAAATTTATCTGATGGATGAAATTCATACGGCCGATTCTTCACGTTATTTCTATGCCGAAGGTTATAAAGAACGCTTCGAAAAAGGCGAACCGCAAAAACAGCTCTCGAAAGAGTTTGTGCGCGAATGGCTGATGGAACACGGATTCCAGGGCAAAGCCGGACAGAAAGTGCCTGAAATGACACGCGAAATCGTGAACAGCATCAGCGAACGTTACATTGAATTGTATGAGCACATCACCGGTGAGCAGTTTGTAAAAGGTGATACCGACAACCTGACCGATCGCATTGAAAAGAATGTAACTAATTATTTATTAAATAAATAATGCATGAAAAACGGTCCGGAACAGGTTCTTCCTTATAATAATGAAGAAGAAAAAGGTGAGCAGGTAAAACGTATGTTCGACTCGATTGCGGGCACATACGATCAACTGAATCACACACTCTCATTCGGAATCGATAAAAACTGGCGCAGGAAAGGGATCTCTTTCCTGCGTACTTATTCTCCGAAAACGATTCTTGATATTGCAACCGGCACGGGCGATCTGGCTATCGCCATGCAACAAACCCTGAAAGCCGGACGTATTATCGGAGCCGATCTTTCGGAAGGCATGATGGAAGTGGGACGCCGCAAAGTGGAGGAAGCCGGTTTATCCGAATTTATCGCCTTCGAACAGCAGGATTGTACGGCGCTGACCTATGCAGATGATTCGTTTGATGCCGTAACAGCTGCTTTTGGTGTGCGCAATTTCGAGGATATCGAAAAAGGGCTCTCTGAAATGTATCGCGTACTGAAACCCGGAGGACATCTGATGATTCTGGAGCTTTCTACTCCCGAGCATTTTCCGATGAAACAGCTTTATACGGTTTACTCGAAAGTGGTGATTCCCAATGTAGGCAAACTCTTATCGAAAGAAAATGTGGCTTATTCCTATTTGCCGGCTTCCATTAAAGTGGTTCCGCAGGGACGTGTAATGGAGGAATTACTTACCCGGCAGGGATTTAAATCGGCAAAAGCCCAAACACTGACATTTGGTATCTGCTCATTATATACGGCAACCAAATAAAATCAGTCAACCAATAATAACCGCAACAACAAAAAGAGCTGTTGCAACTACATATGTTTAACTTGAATTGAATATCGAATTATGCAAAAGTATGGTTTAGTAGGCTACCCGCTGGGACATTCTTTCTCAAAGAATTATTTTAATCAGAAGTTCGAATCTGAAAAGATTGATGCGCAGTTTGTCAATTTTGAGATTCCGGATATCAAAGCATTTAAAACAATTATCAAAGACAATCCCGATCTGAACGGACTGAATGTAACTATTCCATATAAAGAGCAGATTATGCCTTTCCTGGATGATATTGACGAAGATGCCCGCCTGATTGGTGCTGTTAATGTTATCAAATTCACAAAAGGATTGTTTGGTAAACCCAAACTCAAAGGATATAATTCGGATATCATCGGGTTTAAACAATCCATTGAACCACTCTTAAATAAAACCCATCGCAAAGCCCTGATTCTGGGAACCGGAGGCGCCTCGAAAGCAGTTTTTCAGGGATTGAAGCAGTTGGGCATCGGTTCAACGTTCGTTTCCCGGCAGCCGAAAGAGTTTTGCATCACCTACGATGAGATCACGGCAAAAACCATGCAGCAATATACTGTCATTGTAAATACAACGCCATTGGGCATGTTTCCTAAAATCGAGAATTGTCCGTCTATTCCCTACGATTTGCTTACACCTGATCATCTGCTGTACGATTTGGTTTATAATCCGGACGAGACTCTGTTTATGCTGAAAGGAAAAGAAAAGGGTGCCGTAGTAAAGAACGGACTAGAAATGTTATTGCTTCAAGCTTTTGCGGCCTGGGAAATCTGGAACCGGTAAAACAGAAAAGAAATCCGCATAACTGGCTGTTAGTCAATTGCAGTTGTATGAAATCAATCGGTTTAATACTATTCACAGACTAAATGTAATCACAAAATCCTCTTCAATCCGATAGCCGAGCCGAAAGGTTTGTGGTTGTGCGGTACGTGTTTCCTGCACTTCAAAGCTGCCTTGTGCTGCAAAGGGAAAAGGAAGCACATGCAAATGATGACGGAAATCCACCTCCTGCTGTCCGATCATCTTAAACAAAGTCTCTTTGGCACACCAGTAAATCAGCAAATGCTCGGTTTCATGTTGCAGATCGAGCGCCGCCTCTTCGGATTCGGACATAAACCGACTGCGTATTTTACGTACACGCTCCGATTTATATTCAATATCGATTCCGGCTGCCGGATGTTGCTGCAGTAACAAAGCGGCATATCCTTTTGTATGTGATATACTGATCTGAAAAGCATGATCCGCCAGAAAAGGCGCACCATTGGGATGATAACTGATCAAACGGCTTTTACCGGACAGCTCTTTTAATAATACACGTACAGCCAGCCATTCTTTCTGTCGGACTTCCGGACGATTGCGGTCTAAACCCGAAAGCAGCTCCGGATCATCAGCCAGTGCTGCTGATAATTCGTCAACAGATTCTTCTATTTTCCAGATGCCAAACAACGGATCGGATGATTTATAAAAAAGCGGCATATTATTTTTGTATCTTATTTTTTGCTGTCGGATGCATGTTATTTCAAATGAATGTTCTCCGGAGAAATGTCCTATCGGATTCTCGTCTCTTCCTGATTAAAAATCTTTAAGAATCAATTTCTTTGAGATTTTATAATTTACTGATTTCGGAGCTTTCAGATTTGGTACACTCAGTTTAATACTCCCTACAGCTTATTGTTCCTTCCAGACAAAAGATTGCATCAGCGCTCTCACCTCTTCCTGCAAATAACGGGCAACCGGCGCAATCGAATCGGGATTAGGCGGAACATCATAAAAATAAACGCCGCGAAAGAAGTGGTTCAGACTGTCGGTCAGCAAAAACTGAATGGGCGAAGCCGATTCTTCATCCAGCAAATAGAGTGAACCCCAGACATGCGCATCGGCATTGATATAGGTTTGCTCTTTCACGCCCGAAAGATGTTTTGCTGATAAAGAGACCAGTGTGCGACTTTCGCCTGTTATATCAGGCAGCGACGCTTTTGTAACCGGCAGATAACTGCCATAAAGTGTAGCGCCCAGCTGCGGATAACGAATGGTAATCCAAAGCGGATTCTCATCCGGCAATGTATCGATTCGGGCGATTTGAGAAATCTCAAAGCGATAAGGCAGCGTTGAATCGGGAAGCAGCGAATAAACCGGCTCATCGATTTCGATCCGGAAAAATCCGCGGGGTTTCGGTGAATAATCCGTGCAGGAAAGCAACAACATTAAACACAGAACAAACCCGACCGGTGCAACTGCCTTTTGCCGTTTCATGACTTTTCGTCTTCATTTTCATCGGCAGGCTGCGCTTCCAGACGATTGAATTTGACTTTCAGAATGCGTCGGTTATCCAGTTCCAGAATCTGGAAACGACAGTTTTCATAATCAATAATCTCTTTGCGCTTCGGGAAATCGCCTTTTAGTTCCAGAATCAGACCGGCAAGGGTTTCAACCTCTTCGGTCAGTTTACCGAATTCGGCAGGCGGAATCTGTGTGATGCGGAAGAAATCGTTCAGCAGAATTTTAGCTTCGAAAATCATGCTGCCGTCGGCCAGACGGACAAAGAGTTTTTCATCCTCATCATACTCATCCGATATTTCACCTACAATTTCTTCCAGAATATCCTCCATGGTAACAATACCCGAAGTCCCGCCAAACTCATCCACCACGATTGCCATATGTATTTTGTTGGTCCTGAAATCTTCGAGCAGATCATCGATCTTTTTGGTTTCGGGCACAAAATAGGCCGGACGAATCAGGCTCTGCCAGCGAAATGTATCGGGTTTATCCACATAAGGCAATAAATCTTTAATGTATAAAATGCCTTTAATATTATCCTGCGAATTGGCATAAACCGGAATGCGCGAATAGCCCGAACTGATGATAAAATCGACCACTTCACGAAAAGAGGATTTTACATCAATATCCTCCATATCGAGTCGGGATGTCATAATTTCATCCGCTGTTTTGTTGTAAAATTTGATGATCTCCGACAACATCTCTTTTTCCTCCGGCAGTTCATCCGAAGTAAGTTCCAATGCTTTCGAGAGCTCATCCACCGAAAGATCATATCGCTTCTTAACCAGTGCTTTATTGATTACGCTGGTTGTTCCCACCAACACTTTCGAGAGCGGACGACAAATGCGTTCCACCACATTCAGCACCGGCGAGGAAAAGCGAACAAATTTCAATGAATTTTTCTGTGCATAAATCTTTGGCATAATTTCGCCAAAAAGCAGCAACAGAAAAGTAAGAATCACCGTTTGAAGCACAAAGCCCAAAACCGGCGAAGAAGAAAAATCGAACATCGCATTGATACCGAAGGTACAAAGCATTACCACAGCCACATTCACAAAATTGTTGGCAATCAGAATAGAGGCCAGCAAATATTCGGAGCGTTCGAGCAGTTTACGTATTATGGGATCATTGGGCGTATTCTCTTCGCGAATTTTATTAACATCGACAGGTGTCAATGAGAAAAAGGCCACTTCCGAAGCCGAAACAAATCCGGAAGCGAACAGCAACAAAAAAGCAAGACACAAAGCGATTACAGCTCCTGCTGTAACGGCTTGCAGTGTGATATGTTCGAATAAGCCCGATAAATAATAATCTGAGTCCAAGGGAGACAATATTAATTAAACAATATCAGAACGGAAGATCATCTTCTGTACTGGCAGATTCGATCGGAGTAACCGGCTGAGCGGGTTGAGAGATTACCGGATTTTGAACCGGAGTAGCGGTCTGAGTCGTAGCAGTTGTTTCTGTTGTGGTGGTTTCACGATTGCCCGAACCGGTATTATAAAATTCCAGCTTATCGGCATAAATCTCGGTTACATAGCGTTTGATTCCATTCTGATCGTCGTAATTGCGGGTTCTGATTTTTCCTTCCACATAAAGTCCGGAACCTTTTTTCACCCACTTTTCCACAAAAGAGACCAGATCACGACGTACAACAATATTGTGCCATTCGGTACGCTCGGGTACAACTGTACCGTTAGCTAAGGTATAACCCCGTTCTGATGTGGCCAGCGGAAAATTAGCAACTGCGGCTCCGCTGTCAAAATAACGCACTTCGGGATCTCGTCCGACAAAACCAATTAAAATGACTTTATTCAATGACATAACGTTCTTTTAAATTTATTCTTTTTACAAAGAAACATAAATTCACTCATTCAAGCAAATCTAAATCTAATTTCTCTAAATAAATATGAATTAATCGTGAAACGGGATATTTTTCTAACTCATTCATATCGATTTGCTGATAAGTATCAGGCAATTGAGGCATCTCTGAAAGATCAATCTGATAAAATGAGGCATAAATGATCTGATGCGATAAGACATGTTTTACACCCGTAAGTGCAACCGAAACCGACAACTGCTCCGGATTTCCGGTAAACGTCTGAAAATCGGGATGTATCAACAACGCATCGGCCGGCAAAGCCTGTTCGGTTTCAATAAGCGGAAACTCATATAAACCTTCCCAGATATCTTTATCGCCGCGGCGGCGGAGCCAGGTTTTATCGCCATATCGCAGAAACAGATAATTAAAGTAACGGTTTCTCACCTTTGTTTTTCCCTGTTTAACCGGAAAAGAGGCAACCGTCTGCGAGGCAAAAGCCAGACATTGCGCCTGCAAAGGACAGCTCATGCAATCGGGATTTTTAGGCACACACTGCAAAGCACCCAGCTCCATAATGGCCTGATTATGCAGATTGGCCCGAAGCGGATTCAGTATCTGATGCGCCAGACCGGTAAACTGTTTCTTCCCTTTCGTGGTATCAATCGGTGTATCCAAAGCAAACAGACGCGAAAGCACCCGAAACACATTGCCGTCGACAACCGGATAAGGCTGATTCCAGGCAAACGAAGTAATAGCCGCCGCCGTATAATCGCCTATACCTTTTAATGTACGTATAGCCGCATAATCGGAAGGGAAAATACCCTGATAATCCGATACTATCGTTTTGGCAGCCTGATGCAGGTTGCGGGCACGACTGTAATAGCCCAATCCCTGCCAATATTTTAAAACCTCATCCTCAGCAGCCGCAGCCAGCGATCCGACATTCGGAAACCGTTCAATAAAACGATGAAAATAATCTATCCCCTGCGCTACACGAGTTTGCTGAAGAATGATTTCGGATATCCAGATCACATATGGATCTGTTGTATCGCGCCAAGGCAGCTCTCGTTTATTTTTCCGATACCAATCAATAAGTAATTCACTGATAATCAAATCTTTTTCGTGGAATAACATGCGTTTAAATTAAGAGGACTTATTAGTATATTTATTCTTTTCGTCCGCAAACATACACAGTTCTAACGAATTGCGAAAAAAGTTTTTAGAAAAATTGAGCTATTATTTTTTCCCACTTCAATAAAAACCCATATATTTGCATTCCAAAAAATTAATAGGATCAAATCAGTTAATTAATTAATTTATAGACATGACTAAAGCAGATATCGTAAGCGAAATTTCTAAAAGCACTGGCATTGACAAACAGACCGTGTTGAATAGTGTCGAATCTTTTATGGAAATCGTAAAAGGCTCATTGGCAAAAGGTGAAAACGTATACCTTAGAGGATTCGGTAGCTTCGTGATTAAGAAAAGAGCCCAGAAAACAGCTCGTAATATTTCTAAAAATACTACTATTATTATTCCGGAACATAACATTCCTTCATTCAAGCCGGCTAAAACCTTCCTGAACGAAGTGAAATAATTAGGATATAAATAAGTAATAACTATAGTTTAATTTAAAATTTTACAACAATGCCTAGCGGAAAGAAAAGAAAAAGACATAAAATGTCTACGCACAAGCGCAAAAAGAGACTAAAGAAAAATAGACACAAAAAGAAATAAGTTTATTTTTTCAAAAACTCTAAAGAACAAACTTATCAGAGACCTTTTAAGTTTGTTCTTTTGCGTATTTTATAAAGGTCTAATTTAAACCTCTTTTTATAGTGATTAGTGAATTAGTAGTCGACGTACAACCCAAAGAGGTATCTATCGCCGTACTGGAAGATAAAAACTTAGTGGAGCTTCAGAAAGAGGCACGCAACGTTTCTTTCGCCGTTGGTGATATCTACTTAGGCAAAGTAAAAAAGCTGATGCCGGGTTTAAACGCTGCATTCATTGATGTAGGTTATAAAAAGGATGCATTTCTTCACTATCTGGACTTAGGTCCGAACTTTAATTCCCAGCAAAAATTCCTGAAACAGGCTTTAGACAAAGATGCAAAAGGTGATAAGAAATTTCCCAATGTATCGAAAATGCAAATCCTGCCCGAGATTGATAAAGACGGCAGCATAAGCAATGTACTTAAAGTAGGCCAGGAAGTGTTGGTTCAAATTGCAAAAGAGCCGATCTCAACCAAAGGTCCGCGCTTAACTTCTGAACTCTCGTTTGCCGGACGATACATCGTATTGATTCCGTTTGCAGACAAAGTATCAGTTTCCACTAAAATTAAATCAAGCGAAGAGCGTGCCCGTCTGCGCCAGCTTATTCAAAGCATTAAACCGAAGAATTTCAGCGTTATTGTACGTACATCTTCGGAAGGAAAACGGGTTGCCGAACTTGATCATGAATTAAAGACATTATTGAAACGGTGGGAAGATAATATCGTAAAAGTAAATAAAGTAAAAGCCCCGGCGCTGATCTACGAAGAAACAGCCCGCACCGTTGCTTTGCTGCGCGACATTTTCAATCCCTCTTTTCAACACATTTATGTAAACGATGCCGATGTTTACAACAACATCCGCGATTATGTCAGCTTAATCGCTCCCGGTCGGGAAAATATTGTTCAGCGTTATACAAACGAACTGCCTATTTTTGACAACTTCGGCATCACCAAACAAATCAAATCTTTGTTTGGACGTACAGTTACATATAAAAGTGGAGCCTATCTGATTATTGAGCATACAGAAGCCATGCACGTAATCGACGTGAACAGCGGAAACCGTTCGAAAGGCAGTGATGCCCAGGAGAAAACGGCCATTGATGTAAACATAGCTGCCGCCGACGAGATTGCCCGTCAACTTCGTTTGCGCGATATGGGAGGAATTATTGTCATCGATTTTATCGATATGACAGAAGCGGCCAATCGCCAGAAATTATTCGAACATATGTCGAAAGCCATGGCCATGGACCGCGCCAAACACAACATTTTACCGTTAAGTAAGTTTGGCTTGATGCAAATTACACGTCAGCGTGTGCGTCCGGCGATGGATGTGGATACGACTGAAGTTTGCCCTACCTGTTTCGGCACAGGCTCTACAACGCCTTCGATTCTTTTTACCGACAGTCTGGAAAGAAAAATCGATACGCTTGTAACCAAACATAAAGTGAAGAAATTTGTCCTGCACGTACATCCTTATGTTGCAGCCTTTATCAAAAGCGGAATGTTTCCGCTGAGTTGGAAATGGAAAATGAAATATTCCAAAGGACTGAAAGTAATTCCCGATCAAAGTTTAGCTTTTATGCAGTATAAATTTATAGATGCTGATAAAAATGAACTTGATATGATGGAAGAAACTGAACTGAAAAAATAAAGGAAAATCCCCGGTGCTTGCGAAAACACCGGGGATTTTTGTTTG
>CAMTPG010000008.1 GCA_947074335.1 uncultured Parabacteroides sp. | reverse complement strand
AGCTCTACCCTATAGCCTACACTCTTTCCCTACACGACGCTCTTCCGATCTCCCACCGAAAAAAGCCGTGAGATCACACCGAAAGAGCTGGAAATTTTACCGAAAGTAAAATTTATCAATGTAACAGGCGGCGAACCGTTTATTCGTGAGGATCTCGAAGATCTTATCGAAGTGCTTTATACCAAATCGGATCGTATTGTTATTTCTACTTCGGGTTGGTTTGAAGACCGGATCATCAAACTGGCAAAAAGATTTCCGAAGATCGGAATTCGCATCAGCATCGAAGGTTTATCACAAAAAAATGATGAATTGCGCGGACGTACCGGCGGCTTCGATAAAGGATTTCGTACTTTGCTGACACTTCGCGAAATGGGATTAAAAGATATCGGGTTCGGCATCACGGTTTCGAATAATAATTCGGAAGATATGTTGTCGCTCTATTCGCTGGCAAAACAGTTGGGACTGGAATTTGCTACGGCAGCATTCCATAACTCTTTCTATTTCCATAAATACGATAATTGCATCACAAACCGCGACGAAGTTGTTTCTAATTTCGAGAAGCTGATCAGTCTGCAACTCAAAGAAAAACATCCGAAATCCTGGTTCAGAGCCTATTTCAATAACGGCCTGATTAATTATATTGAAGGAAATGAGCGCTTGTTGCCCTGCGAAGCCGGTTTGGTTAACTTTTTCGTTGATCCTTACGGTGATGTATATCCCTGCAACGGTCTGGAAGATAAATACTGGAAAGAAAGCATGGGAAATATTCGCTCTGTTTCCGATTTCAATGAAATCTGGCGCAGCGAACAGGCAGAAAAAGTAAGAGAAAAAGTACGTACCTGTCCGAAAAACTGCTGGATGATCGGAACAGCAGCGCCGGTTATGAAAAAATATATCCATCAGCCGCTGAAGTGGATTGCCCGCAATAAGATAAACAGTATGTTAAATAAACCCTTATGTTTAGATAAAACGATTTATCGTCCGGATTCATCCAAATAATTTATTCAGGTATGCCGAATCAGAAAAATAAAATCATGGTTGTTGGTCTGCGCGGATTTCCCAATATTCAGGGCGGCGTAGAAACACATTGCGAGGAATTATATCCTCGTCTGGCTGCCTGCGGATATGATATTACAGTAATCCGCCGAAAAGGATTTGTACTGGAAAATCCGCCGCTCGAAAATTATAAAGGCGTTCATTTTATGGACGTATCATCGCCCTCGGTTTCTGGTTTTGAAGCGGCTGTTCATTCGCTGAAAGGCGTCTGGATTGCCAAAAGAGAAAAGGCAGATATTTTACATATCCATGCTATCGGTCCTTCTGTGGTTTTGCCTTTTGCAAAGCTGTTGGGCTTAAAAGTGGTGATGACACATCACGGACTGGATTACAACCGTGAAAAATGGTCTTTTTTTCCTAAAATGATATTGAAAGCAGGCGAATTCTTTGCGGCAAAAGGGTCTGATGATATTATTTCCATTTCGACTGTGATTAGCGATACGCTGAAGCAGAAATACAATCGCTCAAAGCGTGTTCATTTAATCCATAACGGAATAACTACCTTTAAAACTGATCAGAAACCCAACGAGATTCTGAAAAGATTAAATCTCACAGCCGGAAAATACATATTGGGTGTGGGCCGTCTGGTTCAGGAAAAACGTTTCGATAAACTGATTGAGGCATACGCCAAATTAAACTTACCGGATTATAAATTAATCATTGCCGGCGATTCCGATTATACATCTTCGTATGCCTGTTATTTAAAAGAATTTGCCGAAGAAAATCAGGTCATCATGCCCGGCCGCTTAAACCGGGAAGAATTATACGAACTCTATAAAAATGCCGGCCTGTTTGTGCTTCCCTCTTCACATGAAGGATTGCCGATCAGTCTGCTCGAAGCAATGAGTTGCGAGTGCAAAGTATTGGCCAGTGATATTCCGGCCAATCTGGCAGTAGAACTGCCGGAGATAAATTATTTCAGACTCAACGATTTACAGGATCTGATGGATAAAATGCATTCTTTGTTAATGCAGCCCAATACACATCAATCATATCCTGTCGAAAAATACAACTGGGATTTCATTGCCCGACAAACCAGCGAAGTATATCAGCATCTATTAAATTCCTGAAATCATGAAATCGCCTTTACTTTCGATTATTGTACCGGTTTACAATTCGGAGAGTTATCTGGAAGCCTGTTTAACCAGCATCCGGAATCAGACTTTTTCCGATTATGAAGTGTGGCTGATCGATGATGGCAGTAAAGATGCTTCGATTGCCATTTGTGATGATTTTGCAGACAATGATTCTCGTTTCCATGTTATCCACAAAATAAACGAAGGCGTAAGCATAGCCCGCAATACCGGATTAAAACGGGCAGAGGGCGAATGGATTTGTTTTATTGATTCGGATGATACCATCGAACCCGGATATCTCGAAACACTTTACAACGCCGGAAAGGAATATCCTGACTATCTGATTGTTCAGGGATATAATGAAATAGAAAATAACCGGTTTACAAAAGCCAGACTGTTCGAAGACGAATTGTTTGACCAGACTAATTTAGGTCAGACATTCGAAAAATACAACATCAACCGTTGCGGTTTTCCGTTTGGTAAATTATATAATCACGCTCTGATACAATCCATCGGATTGCAATTTGCAGAACAGATCAGTTATGCCGAAGATGTTTTGTTTATGCTTACTTACCTGGCACATGCCAAAGGCATAAAAACCGTTTCGGGAGCCAATTACAATTACTTTATCCTTCCGGGATCGCTCTCTAAATCAATTTACAATTTCGAATCCGAATATGCCTGTTATGCCCGGTATAATGAGCTGATTCAGCGCATTAAGCAGCAATTTAATATCCCTGATGAATCATTGCACGGTGCGTATCATGTAATTTCCGAATATTTAATTCGCAGAGCTGTAGGTTCGCTGTATCAGCCTAAAACCCGTAAACCGCAGAAAGAGCGGTTAGCCTTGTTAAAGCGCATCAGCGCTGCACAAATACAATTTACGGAAACCTATTATACACATGCCGGCTGGTATCATAAAATCACGCTGTTTCTTTTAAGCCGTAAAATGTACTATCTTTGCGATCTGTTTACCGGATCGCTGGTAAATATGCGCGAATTAAAAAATCAGCTTAAACATTGAAAATGAACTTACAACCCATTGATATTAAAACCTGTCAGCAGTATCTTTTAGAGATCGCCATTGCATTTCGTACGCTTTGCGAAGAAAACCGGATTCCCTATTACATGTTGGGCGGCACGATGCTCGGCGCTATCCGGCACAAAGGTTTTATTCCGTGGGATGATGATATGGATTTTGGCATTCCGCGTCCCTTTTTTCAGTTATTTACAGATCTTGCAAAACAAAAACTTCCCGAAAAATACGAACTGATCATATCCGGTCCGGATACGGCTATCCAAAAGAAATTTCTGAAAATCCAACTCAAAGGAAGTCTGGTGATTGAAACAGCTCTGACGGATGATATAGCTCAGGCACAAAGCGGCATTTCCATTGATATCTTTCCGCTCGACGGCGTGAATAAATCCGCAACGAAAGAGGAACTCCGTATCAAATATATCTTTACATTACAACGCATGCTCGAAGGTCGTTACTGCTCTTTGTCCATACGCAAAGGAGCTAAAAGACAGATTGCCCAATTACTTAAAAAGCTGCCGGTAAATGATGCCGCATTAATCGAACATATCGATAAACAAATCCGGTTAACGCCTTATAATCAGGCGTCATATGTTGCTAATTATTACGGACACTGGAAAGAGCGGGAAATTATGGAAAAGTCTGTTTTCGGAGAACCGCTAAGTTATGATTTCGAGAATACCCGCTTTACCGGAGCAGCCAATGCCGATGCCTATTTAACTGCATTATACGGCGATTACATGACTATTCCGCCTAAAGAAAAACAAATCACACATGCTGAAAAGATATTTATTTCAGAACATGTGTGATTGGATTATTTGAAATCTGATTATTTAAAATCTGATACTATTTCTTCTTTTTAATCTCGGCTTTCAAATCACCCCAGATTGATGTAAAAAGATATTTCACCGACAACCAGCCGGCAGAGATCAGGAATGTAAAGGCAATAATGCCGATCAAAGCAAACAATTTACGAGGAGCAACCGTGCCTGTCTTAATATAAGGCGTATCCACAATGCGGGCACGATCTTTATTCTGTCCGATAGTTAACAGAATATCCTCACGTTTTTGCAAAAGAATCAGATAAACACCCTGATAAATCTCCTGTTGACGTTTCAAATCCACATACAGACGTTCCTGAGTGGGAATGCTGCTCATTTTCGACATCAACTGATTTTCTTTCGATTTCAGATCCTGACGGGTAAAATCGAGTGTTTTTTTCGAGTTATTGATCATGGTATGAACGCTTTTACGCAGTTCATCGGCCTGAGCCGTCATTGTCTGAACCATCGGATTCAGCTCGCTCGAACTTTTAATGGCGCTTTCTCTCTCCAGCAAAATCTGATTATATGAATAAAGAATACCGGTTTCGCCTTCGGGAGCCGAAAAGAGCGAAGGAATCAGTTTGTATTTATTTTCCGGATTATTAATAAATTCTTCCATCAGATTGATCAGATGGATCTGCGATTCGAGCTCGATTAATTTAGACTGCAGCTCCTGCATGGATGCCGCATACATCTGCATATCGTATTCTACAACCGTAATTTTATTTTTGGTTTTATACGATTCGATGCCACTTTCAATATTCTGCAGTTCGCGCATCGTTTCGTACAATCTGTCGTTAATAAACGACAACGAATTATTACCCAGCGATACTTTATAATCGCGGGCCTGATTGTTATAACAATCGATCAGAACCGTAAAGATATCTTTCAGACGTCTGGTTTCATAATCTTTCAGCGTTAACTGTAAGATATTAGACGATTTGGAATAATCATCAACAAACATATCATCAACAAGCGTTTCGGCAGCTGCCGAAAGCGGATTAATTTCGATTTCGAGTGTAAACGGATTATTATCCTTTACATAATTGGCTGCATAATCCAGATTAACCGAATACCGTCCGAGATTCAGTGTGGCAGGTAATTCGGTCAATTCGAATTTGTTTTTTATCGATTTAAATGTACCTGTTTTGATTTTCGATTTTACGGTAATTTTACCCTCTTTAGACTGATGAATATCCAGTTTAATGGTATGTTCCAAATCATTTAAATTCAATGAATCCATGGATACAACCAGTTGTTGCAGGCCATACATCCGGTAACCAAAAGTACGTGGAGCCGAGTAGCTGGCATACAATCCCAGTTTTTCAGCAACTTCGCGGTTCAGTTTATTCGAAGTCAGAATAACCAGTTCGTCATCCAGACTAATGCCAGAACTGCTACCACCGCCCAAACCAAACGATTTCATTATACCCGCAGCTTCGCCCAAACCAAAACTGCCCGACGAAAACAGATCTTTATCATCCTGAAGCAGGATCTGCGCTGTTCCTTCGTAGGTTTTCGGATAAAATATCAGATAGAGAGAAGCACCAATTACAGAGATCACACCGGCTACCAGAATCAGCTTCCAGTGCGACAAATAATAAATAAATAATGAGCGTAAATCGACCGTTTCGTTGTCTTTCTTTTCCATATAAGTAATTTATTATTTTGTAATTGCCAAAATCACGGTAGTTATCACGGATATTGCACTCAGAATCGAAGAAAATACAGTAATACTATATTGCTGTGCCGCACTATAGCGTGCATTTTTACGCTTTGCTTTATTAGGCTCGATGTAAACCACATCATTCTGTGTAAGATAAAAATAGGGCGATGCAAAAATAGCCGGATCAGTCAGATCAAGGCGCGCAAACTCTTTTTTGCCGTCCTGATCACGAATCACCAATACATTTTTACGATTGGCATTGATCGTTAAATCGCCTACACGACCCAGCGCATCCAATACCGAAATACGGTCGTTGGTTACGGCCACTGTTCCGGGACGAACCACTTCGCCCAATACCGTAATTTTATAATTGACGATCTGTACATTTACATTCACATCTTTTACATATTTAGAAATATCGGTTTTCAGTTTATCAACAAGCTGCTGTTTGGTTAACCCTGCCACGTGAATTAAACCAATTACCGGAAAGTTTATATATCCGTCTTTATCAACCAGATAAGTCTGTAACTGGCGCGATGCTTCCACTTTATCCGTTCCTTCGGTAGCAAACGCATAAACCGGCGGATTAAACGGTGTTACCACGCTCGGATCCCAGGAGGTTACCGTGATTGTCAATAAATCGTCAGGAACAATTTTTGATGAATAACTCTGATTCATCATTTCAGTTTGTTCGATGGTCAGATTATCAACACCCTGAAAATAAACCACATCTTTAGGGGCAGAACAGGCACTTAGGATAACAATGGATAATAGTGCCAGGAATAATTTCATTTTCATAAATCTCTTTTTATTCTAAATAAAGTGCAAATATACTATTTTACTTCTAACTTTTCGTGAACATCAACAACCGATCTTCTATATATAACGATGCATTAAACGCATTATTGCTGCATGGTCTGAAAAAATATAACAGCTTTTAAGACATACTGTCGGGATTAATGGGTTACATTTGTATTTTGTAAATACATACAAACATGTTTAAAATAGGAAAAGTAAACAAACTGACGATTGTTAAAGATCTGGATTTCGGTGTTTATCTGGATGGTGGTAACGATGTAGAGATTTTATTACCTGCACGTTATGTTCCGAAAAATGTAAAACCGGGCGATGAAGTGGAAGTTTTTATTTATCACGATAATGAAGGCCGCCTCATTGCAACCACTGTTATGCCGCTGGCACAAACGGGCGAATTCAGTTTCATGGAAGTGAAAGCGGTTAACGATACCGGCGCTTTCCTGGAATGGGGAATCATGAAGGATCTGCTTGTTCCTTACAAAGAGCAGAAAATGGCCATGAAAGAGGGCAAATGGTATCTGGTTTATGTTCATCTGGATCATGTAACCGGACGCATTGTGGCTTCGGCACGCATCGATAAATTCCTGGATAATACCATTCCCGATTACGCCTTCAATCAGGAGGTGGATTTGCTGGTTGCTGATGAGACAGATATTGGCTACAAGGTGATTATCAATAATCTGCACTGGGGATTGGTTTATTACAGCGAAGTATTTCAGCGGCTTGAAAAAGGCGACCGGCTGAAAGGCTATATAAAAGAGGTACGCGAGGACGAAAAAATTGATGTAAGTCTGAAACCGCTCGGCTACCAGAAAGTGGAAGGCATTGCCAAAACCATTCTCGATGCATTGAAAATTCAGGGCGGATTTATTGCCGTTCACGATAAAAGCGATCCCGAAATTATCTATTCGCTGTTTCGCTGCAGCAAGAAAGCCTTCAAACAGGCAGTAGGCGCTTTGTATAAACAAAAGATGATTGCGATCGAGCCCGACGGAATCCGGCTGATTGTGCCTTACGAGGCAGAATAAGATTTGACGTGCAGTCTCAGTGATTTTTTTATCCGGCTGATTGCGCCTCATAAAGCGAAAGAAGAAAGGCAACAAACTGAATAAACAGCGCTATACAGCTCTGTTGTATAACAAAAACCGCTTTACATCACACAACAACAAAGAAGGTGCGTCATTCGCAATTCTTCTCTGATAAACTTATAGCTTCAAAAACAACATCCCTGTAAAAGAAAACTCCGGTCTGGCATGATCATCATCCCAAACCGGAGTTTTTTAGTATGCGGAAAGAATTACACGAATTCTTTAAACTCCATTTTTCGGCAAATCGTTTAATCCAGCTTCAATACGGCAAGGAATGCTTTCTGCGGCACTTCGACCGTACCAATCTGTTTCATACGCTTTTTACCCTCTTTCTGTTTTTCGAGCAGTTTACGTTTACGCGAGATATCACCGCCATAACATTTGGCCGTTACATCTTTACGCACGGCTTTGATGGTTTCGCGGGCAATAATTTTCGCTCCGATAGCTGCCTGAATAGCAATATCGAACTGCTGACGCGGGATCAGCTCTTTCAGTTTTTCGCACATCCGGCGACCGAAAGTTACGCTGTTATCAAAGTGTGTCAGTGTGGAAAGTGCATCCACCGGTTCGCCGTTCAGCAGAATATCCAGTTTAACCAGTTTACTGGGACGGAAATCGAGAATGTGATAATCGAACGATGCATATCCTTTCGAAATACTTTTCAGCTTATCGTAAAAGTCGATTACGATTTCGCCCAGCGGCATATCATAGGTAATCTCCACACGATCGCCCGAAATATATTCCTGCTTAATCAGAATACCGCGTTTACCCAGACAAAGTGTCATAATCTGACCGATGTACGTGGTGTTGGTAATGACCGAAGCACGGATATAAGGTTCGTCGATGTGTTCAATTTGTGTGGGATCGGGCAAACCGCTCGGGTTATGTACCTCCATGCAGTTGCCTTTTTTATCATATACTTTGTACGATACGTTAGGTACCGTGGTGATCACATTCATGTTGAATTCGCGATCCAGTCGTTCCTGGATAATCTCCATATGCAGCAATCCGAGGAATCCGCAACGGAATCCGAAGCCCAGCGCAGCCGAACTTTCGGGCTGGAATGTAAGCGATGCATCATTAAGCTGCAACTTCTCGAGCGAAGCACGCAGGTTCTCAAAATCTTCACTTTCTATCGGATACAAACCGGCAAATACCATGGGTTTAACCTCTTCGAATCCGGCAATGGCTTCAGGTGCGGGTTTGGCCACATGGGTAATGGTATCGCCCACTTTTACTTCGCGGGATGTTTTGATACCCGAAATGATATAGCCTACATCGCCGGTGAAAATCTCTTCGCGTGGCGACATGGTGAGTTTCAATACGCCCACTTCGTCGGCATCGTATTCTTTCTCAGTAGAGATAAACTTCACACGATCGCCTTTGCGGATCGAACCGTTCACTACTTTAAAGTAGGCAATAATACCGCGGAACTGGTTGAATACCGAGTCGAAAATCAAACACTGCAGCGGCGCATCCGGATCGCCTTTGGGCGCCGGCACCTGCTCTACAATGGTGTTCAGAATATCAAAAACACCTTCGCCGGTTTTACCGCTGGCACGAATAATTTCTTCGCGTTTACAGCCCAGCAGCTCCACAATCTGATCTTCCACCTCTTCGGGCATGGCATGCGGCAAGTCGATTTTGTTGAGTACCGGAATAATCTCCAGATCATTATCGATCGCCATATACAGGTTCGAAATAGTTTGTGCCTGAATGCCCTGCGAAGCATCTACAATAAGCAGTGCGCCCTCGCAGGCTGCAATCGAACGCGAAACCTCGTACGAGAAATCGACGTGTCCCGGCGTATCAATCAGATTCAGAATATATTCTTCGCCTTTATAATTATATTTCATCTGGATGGCATGACTCTTGATGGTGATGCCGCGTTCGCGTTCCAGATCCATATCATCAAGCACCTGCGCCTGCATGTCTTTCGCGTCTACCGTTTTGGTATATTCGAGCAAACGATCGGCCAGTGTACTTTTACCGTGGTCAATATGTGCAATGATGCAAAAGTTACGGATATTCTTCATTTATTTATTTCTATGCTGATTATCTAATTTTATTGTGCTGCAAGAGCGAACAAGAAAGCGGCTGTTGATGCCTGATTTAGTCCGTTTACAGTCTCTTTTCCTTATGTGTGCAAAGATACTAATTTTTTTGGTATTTTCCATACATCGCCTTACAGTGGTTTTTGCCGGACGAGCCCGAAAACAGAAGCGGCTATTTAACTGTTATATAGGCAACTACTAAGAGGCGGATGCCGATGCACTGTTTTTTGCATGGCAGGGCATTAAAAACTCATTGTACAACAAGTTGCATATACATTGTACAATGAACGTATAACTTGTTGTACAACAAAAGGGCAACTTGTTGTACAATGAGTTTTTAGTGGATCGCAGTGCGGCACACAGTGGTAGGCCGTGTAATTTTTAGTACATCGCAGTCCGACAACCAAATCCTGCCCGTTTCCGGATCAAAATAGTGCTTTCGGCTGTTTTATTAAAAGAAATTGGCGCTTATTTTATATTTTTGGCATATCATTTGTTATAAAGAAATTATGACATTACACGAAATCAATAAACTGTACAATCGCATCATTGGCGATTTAAATACAAAAGAATTAAAGAATGCCTTTGATTCGATACAAGCCTTGATAGCTGGAACAAAATCTTTCAATTTCCAGGATAAGTTAAATGAATTGCAGGAAACTTATCAGTATATGTTGCGTTATCGCATTGAAGGAATGCAGGATCCGATGCAGGATCAGATTTATAAAACCTTGCAGATTAATACCTATGAACTGGCCGACCGACTCAGACAAAACGCATTAGCGATTGAATCGCCGCTTGCTTTTTATAATAAACGACGAACTCTTTCGGTGCAGCCTCATCTTAGTTATGCGGAAATGCATGATCAGCTCAGAGACAGTTATCTGAACGGTCAGCGGCGTATGTTTGATAATCTGACAGATATGCTGTTTAATAAAGTATGGGTCTCCTCTTTCCTGAGTCAGGAAGAGACCGAAGATTTAATCAGCATATTAAAAGACAACGAATTACCCAATACGGTAGGCAGTCAGCTGGTCTCTGCTCTTTTGCTGGCCCAGCAAAACGCATTCGATAAAGAGAAAATGCTCTTGTTGCTGGATGCAGCCAATTTGGCAGACGATGAAATTCGCATACGCGCGTTTATTGTGCTTCTGCTTACCTTATATATATATCGCAAACGGATTGATCTTTATCCGCAAATCGAAACCTGGCTGGAAACGCTGGCCGAAACAAAAGATTTTGTTAAGATCATCCGCACCATTACCTTACGGTTTATTCTGGCACGCGAAACGGAGAAGATAACACGCCGTTTGCAGGATGAAATTATTCCGGAGATGATGAGAATGAATCCTAAAATCAGCAATAAGCTGAACCTGAAAGATATTACCCCCGAACAACTCGGCGATGAGATGAATCCGGAATGGGATTCACTTTTCAATGATGAAAGTTTCGGTAAAAAAATGGAAGAGTTTAGCGAGTTGCAACAAGAAGGAGCCGATATTATGCATTCTACTTTTGTGCACCTGAAGCATTTTGGATTTTTCCGCGATATCGCGCATTGGTTTATGCCTTTTACACCCGATCATTCCGATTTCAATAATCGCTATGAGCGCAATGATACCGAACACCAAATGCTTGATTCGATGACGATTGCAGCATTTATGTGTAATTCGGATAAATATTCTTTTTATTTCAGCATGATGCAAATGCCCGAAGATGCCCGCAAAATGATGGTGAATCAGTTTGATAGTCAGATTTCGGAGATGATCCAGCAAAATAAAGAGGAGCTGATTAATAAGCGGGGAAAATACGAAACGATTATCGGCCAATACATTCAGGATCTGTATCGTTTCTATAAACTGTATCCCGGACATCTTGATTTTGAGGATATCTTCTCCTACCCGCTCGATTTTCATAATCTGAAAATCCTGAAACCTTATCTGCATGATCCTGAAACACTGAGTATTATTGCAGAGAACTATATGCGTAAAAATTACTTTGCCGATGCATTGGCCATCTATAACGAATTTGCCACGATCAACCAGAAAGATGATATTCTGTATCAGAAAATCGGTTATTGCAAACAGATGGATAATGATTTGCCGGGTGCACTCGAGGCCTATCTGCATGCCGATCTGATCAATCCCGAAAGCAAATGGGTGATTCGACGCATTGCCGGTTGCTACCGTTCGCTGAAACAACCTGAAAAGGCACTACAGTTTTACCGCCGGTACGAACAGCTAAACCCTGACAATTTGGCAGTTTCCATCAGCATCGGTCATTGCTATCTGGAATTGAAGAATTATGATGAAGCTTTGAAATATTTCTTCAAGGTGGATTATCTGGATCAAAAGAGCCATAAGGCCTGGCGACCGATTGCCTGGTGCTCATTTCTGACCGGCAAATACGATCAGGCCCGCAATTATTATAAAAAGATATTGGATAATCAGCCCAATACGCAGGATTTACTGAATGCCGGACATACCGAATGGGCCTTGCAAAACCAGAAAGAGGCACTGAAGCTGTATAAGGCGGCAGTAGAGAAAGAGGGCGGTCAGTTCCAAAAATTCCTGGATCTGTTTAATCAGGATGTACCTGATTTGCTGATTGCCGGAATCGATGCGGGCGAAGTGGCGCTGATGCTGGATCAGCTGCGTTATCTGCTGGCGGGCAATTTTATTTTGTAACCGGATTCGAATTTCATAGATTCGTTTGCTTTTTTCACACGGAAAAGTAGACGAATCATAGAAAATTCGGAAAGAAAATACCACTTGATTCCAAAAAAGTTATTACTTTGCACACTTTAGAATCAAATAATAAATAAATCTTTACAAACTGATACCATGATTTGGAACGAGACTATTGAATGTATGAGCCGCGAAGAGATGCGAAAACTACAAAGCATCCGATTAAAACGAGTTGTAGAACATGCTTACCATAATACCACTTTTTACCGACAGAAGATGCAGGAAATGGGCATTACGCCCGATGATATCGAATCGATCGATGACATTGTTAAGCTGCCTTTCACGGTAAAACAGGATTTGCGCGATAATTATCCCTTTGGACTGATGGCCACACCGATGTCGGAAATTGTGCGTCTGCATGCTTCGTCGGGCACAACCGGCAAACCCATTGTGGTGGGCTATACGCGCAAAGATCTTTCTACGTGGTCGGAAGTGGTGGCACGCTGTCTGACGGCTTACGGCGTAACCAAAAACGATGCGGTGCAGGTGGCTTACGGATACGGCTTGTTTACCGGCGGACTGGGCGTGCACAGCGGCGTTGAAAATATAGGCGGTACGGTTATTCCCATCAGCAGCGGCAATACACAGAAGCAGATCCAGCTGATGCACGATTTCGGAGCGAAAGCGCTGGCCTGTACACCTTCGTATGCGCTGTATCTGGCCGAGACCATCCATACATCCGGCATTCCGCTCGAAGAGTTTAAGTTGCGTATCGGAATATTCGGTGCTGAACCGTGGACCGAAAATATGCGCAAAGAGCTCGAAACAAAAATGAATATCAAGGCTTATGATATATACGGACTCACCGAGATTTGCGGCCCCGGCGTGGGCGGCGAATGCGAATGTCAGAACGGTACGCATCTGTGGGAAGATCATTTTTTCCCCGAAATTGTAGATCCGCATACACTCGAACCGGTTGCTCCGGGCGAACACGGCGAGCTGGTTTTTACCACACTCACCAAAGAGGGTATGCCGATGATTCGTTACCGTACACGCGATTTAACGCATCTGATTTACGAAAAATGCGAATGCGGCCGTACAGCCGTGCGCATGGGTCGCATTCTGGGCCGAAGCGACGATATGCTGATTATTCGCGGTGTGAATGTATTCCCGTCGCAGGTTGAATCGGTGATTCTGGAGCTGCCCGAATTCGAACCGCATTACCTGATTGTGGTGGATCGTGTAAATAATACCGATACTTTCCAGGTTCAGGTTGAAGTTCGTCAGGAATTTTATTCGGATGAAATGAATAAAATGTTAGCTTTGAAGAAAAAAATCGGAGATCGTTTACACAGTGTCATCGGCTTGCAACCCGACATCAAAATCGTAGAGCCGCGCAGCATCGAACGCAGCCAGGGCAAAGCGAAACATGTAATCGATAAACGTCAGTTAGTCTAATTACTAAAGATTATATACTATGTTAATTAAACAGTTATCCATTTTTCTGGAAAATAAAAAGGGCCGTTTCACCGAAGTGGCCAAAATACTGGGCGAACAGGGTGTGAATATGTCGGCCTTTACGGTTGCCGAAAATTCGGACTTTGGTATTCTGCGCCTGATCGTATCGGATACCGATAAAGCCATCAAAATATTGCGCGAACAATTGTATGCGGTAAGTGTGGCTGATGTGGTTTGTCTGCATTGCCCCAATCAGCCGGGCGCTTTGGCTAAAGCCATGGAAATCATCACTTCGGCAGGTATCTTTATCGAATATATGTATGCCTTTTCTCAGGGCGATGCAGCGAATGTTATTATCCGTCCCGATAATATTGAGAAATGTGCCGAGGTATTAAAAGCCAATAAATTGGAATTAATTGCGGCCAGCGATCTCTATAAGTTATAAATATTAACGTAATGCGCTTCGTTTATTTGTAAGAAATCCGTAACTTTGCGCGCTAAATGTATGTGAATGAAAAAGGTTGTATTTTTATTGTTGTTGATTCCGGTACTGTTATCCTCATGTGGTGAGTATAATAAGATACTGAAGAGTACAGATTATGAGATGAAATATTCGTATGCCAAGAAATATTTCAATAACAAACAATACTCAAAAGCTGCGACTCTGCTTGATGAATTGGTTCCTATTTTCAAGGGAACTGCTTTTGCCGAAGAATCTCTGTATTTGCTGGCACAAAGCTATTACGGCCAAAAAGATTATCAGACAGCTTCACAATATTTCAATACCTATTATAGCACCTATCCGAAAGGTGAATATAATGAAATGGCTCGTTTCTATTCGGGTTATGGTTTGTATTTAGATTCGCCGGATCCCCGACTGGATCAGGGACAAACCTACGAAGCAATAAACCAGTTGCAATTGTATCTGGAATATTTCCCGCAGAGTGAACGTGCGAAAGAGGCTCAGGATATTATGTTTGAACTGCAGGAGAAACTCGCACAGAAAGAATTACAGGCAACCGAACTGTATTACAATCTGGGCAACTTCTACGGTAACAACTACCTGTCGAGTGTGATAACCGCGCAAAATGCATTGAAGAATTATCCTTATTCTGCCTTGCGCGAAGAATTCATGTTCTACATTATTCGCTCCAAATATGAAATGGCTCTGGCCAGTGTGGAGGAAAAACTTCAGGGACGCTATCGTGATGTGATCGATGAGTATTATACTTATCTGAACGAATATCCCGATGGAAAATATGTAAAACAGGTTCAGAAGTACTATGATTACGCCAGAAAGCGTATTAATGATGCGTATTAAAACGATTTTAATTCAATAAAGTAAGTATGGATTACAGAAAAACGAACGCTCCGTCAAATACAGTTACCCGCGACATGATCAGACTGTCGACTGATACAGGTAACGTATACGAAACAGTTGCAATTATCGGCAAACGTGCCAATCAGATTTCTGTTGAGATGAAACAGGATCTGGAAAAGAAACTTCAGGAGTTTGCTTCTTACAACGATAACCTGGAAGAGGTATTCGAAAACAGAGAGCAGATTGAAATTTCCCGTTACTACGAAAAACTGCCGAAAGCGACACTGATTGCAGCTACGGAGTACGAAGAGGGCAAGATTTATTATAAAAATCCTGCTAAAGAGAAAAATAATTTATAATAAACCGGATTCGGTTACGGATTCAGTTTGATTTATCACATAAAGAGTAATTGTTATCGGATTGATCTGATCTGATTATGGCAGTTGCTCTTTTTGTTTACATCTGAAACAGTTAATGCTTAACAAAGAATTAATATGATACAAAGAATACAAACCATTTATTTATTGCTTGTTGTTGTGCTGATGACGGCGACTTTATTTTTACCGCTTGCCGTACTGACCTCTGCCGATCAGCTTTTTGGATTTGATGCGAGCGGAATCAGCACATTAACACAGGAGCCGGAGTTGATTTATCCGACCTGGGGACTTTTTGCTCTGACTGCAATCATTGCCCTGCTGGCTTTTGTTACAATCTTTTTATTTAAAAGACGCATGTTGCAAATCCGTTTATGTGTATTCAATGGTGTATTGATGCTGGGATTTTATGCCATGTTCTTTTTCTTTTACTGGAATCTGAAAAATACTTTAGCCGCCGACGGACTGGGTTTTAGTCTGAAATTTGCATTATGCTTTCCTTTCGTAAGCATGGTACTGGATTATCTGGCTATTCGCAACATTGGCGCCGACGAAATATTAGTGCGATCTGCAGACAGATTGCGTGGATAACCTAAACTACTTATAATTAATGCAACGAAAAGGCGATTATCCTTCGGGATAACCGCCTTTCTTCTTTTCTTTATTTCTGTTATCGAAATCTGATTTACGAACTAATTTATCCGACAGCTTTATCCGATAAGTTTATTCGATAGCTTTATTCGATATGATAAGATTTTAATTCCTTAAATCCGTTCACAAAAGAGACAATATCCATGCGTTTCTTTCCGGCCAGCTGAATGGACTTTAAGCGAATGTATCCATCGGGAGCTGCAATATCCACATACGATTTCAGATCGGTAAGAATAGTTCCGACAGGCTCTTTTACGGTTTCCGTGCGCTTTTCTGCCTGATAAATCTTCAATACCATGCGTGTTTCATCGGCAACTAATTCGGTCCATGCGGCCGGATAAGGCGACAGGCCGCGAATGAAATCGTAAATCTTTTTTACGGGCTGATGCCAGTTGATGTGACAGGTTTCTTTGAAGATTTTCGGTGCCGGACGCAGTTCGGACTCATTCTGATAGAAATGCTCCTGCGGAACAGCTTCGGCTTTGCCTTCCAGAATCAGATCGACTGTTTCGGTAACAAGCGATGCGCCGAGTTTCATCATGGCATCATGCACAATACCCACATCGTCGGTTTCGGCAATCGGCAACGATTGCTGACGGATAATTTTGCCGGTATCAATGGCATGAGTAAGGAAGAATGTGGTTACGCCGGTTTCGGTATCGCCATTCATCACGGCCCAGTTAATCGGTGCTGCACCGCGATATTGCGGCAACAACGAACCATGCAGATTGAATGTACCGAGTGGCGGCATATTCCATACAATTTCCGGCAGCATGCGGAAGGCTACCACGATTTGTAAATCGGCTTTCAGGGCACGCAACTCTTCCAGAAAGGTTTCATCCTTTAACTTTTCGGGCTGCAGAACCGGAATGCCTTGCGATTCGGCATATTTCTTAACCGGACTCGACTGCAAAACACTGCCATGCCGGCCCATCGGTTTATCGGGCATGGTAATAACTCCGACGATATTATATCCGCCTTCAACCAGGGCTTGTAAACTTTCCACCGCAAAATCGGGTGTTCCCATGTATACAATACGCAAATCCTCTTTCTTCATCTTTAATCTCCTGAAAAATGTTCAACCAAAACTTCCCGATAGGAATTAAATATCTTCGATTTCGAAATAAATCCCACATAATGTCCCTCTTCATCTACAACGGGCAGATTCCAGGCTTTGGTATCATCAAAAACCTGCATAATCTTTTCCATTTGCATGCCGAGCGGTATGCGCGCCGGAGCAGAGACCATGAATTTATAGACATGAAATCTTTCATATAACTCCGGACGGAACATAATGTTTCGGATATTATCCAATAAAACGATGCCCAGCAGCATACCTTTATCATCGACAACGGGAAATGCATTTCGACCGCTTTTGGCAATGACTTTTACCATATCGCCCAACGACATTTCGGGCGAAACGGTGAGGAAATCGCGCTCTACCACACTATCCAGATTCATCAGCGTAAGCACGGCTTTGTCTTTATGATGCGTAAGCAGTTCGCCTTTTTGCGCCAGACGCATCGAATAGATACTGTGCGGCTGAAACATACGAATGGTGATGTATGAGCTGATTGCCACAATCATCAAAGGCAGGAACAGATCGTATCCGCCGGTTAACTCGGCAATCAGAAAAACGCCGGTAAGCGGTGCGTGCATCACACCGGCCATAATGCCGGCCATGCCCAAAAGCGCAAAGTTTTTCTCGGAAACATACATGGTAAAGGGGAAATAGTTTACGCCGTGCGAAAATACAAATCCCACTACCGAACCGAGAAACAAACTCGGTGCGAAAATACCACCGCAACCTCCGCCGGCATTTGTTGCGCTCGAAGCAAACACCTTCATCAGCATAACGAGCGCCAGGAAAGCCTGTAATCCCCAGAAGGAATTTCCGAAACTATAAAAAGGACTCTTATCCAGTATCTGGGCAAATTGTCCGTTTAACAGTGCCGTAATCGTATCGTATCCTTCACCGTAAAGTGGCGGAAAGAGAAAGATCAGAACACTGAGCATAATGCCGCCGGTGACGAATTTTTTCCAGTAATGACTCAGTTTACGATAGCGTCCTTCTATTTTATACATCACGGTTGTGAAATACAAAGAGACTAATCCGCAGAAAATACCCAGCATCAATACATATGGGATGCGCTCTACCACAAACACTTCGGTTTGCGAGAATTTAAACATCGCTTCGGGTCCGAGGAAAATGTAGGAAACCGTAGCTGCCGTAACCGATGAAATAAGCAGCGGAAGCACGGATGTAAGGGTTAAATCGAGCATTAGAACCTCGATCACAAATACCAGCCCGGCAATGGGCGCCTTGAAAATGCCGGCAATACCGCCGGCAGCACCGCATCCTACAAGCAGCATCAGTGTTTTTTGTTCCATCCTGAACATCCTGCCGATATTGGAACCGATAGCAGCGCCTGTTAACACAATGGGCGACTCCGCTCCTACTGATCCGCCGAAACCGATGGTTACCGAACTGGCCACAATAGAAGACCAGATGTTGTGCGGTTTAATACGACTTTTACGTTGCGAAATGGCATAGAGAATCTTGGTTACTCCATGTCCGATATCATCGCGCAGCAGATATTTCACAAATAACCCCGAAAGCAAAATCCCGATTACCGGATAAAGCAGATAGAGGTAATTGGCACCATCCAGATTGAAATTCCGGGTGAGCAGATGCTGAATAAAATGAATGGTCTCCTTCAGAATAATTGCTGCGATTGCCGAGCAAATACCCACCAGAAAACTTACAATTAAAATAAAATGCTTTTCCTGAATATGGTTATCGCGCCATAGCAGAAATTTATAAAACCAACCAAATTTTGTCATATATCTATTAAATTCCTTTTCCTGTTATCACTGTTTGTACTGTATAAATCAGGATCGTGAGATCCATCGTGAGCGACATATTTTCGTAATATAAAATGTCGTATTCTAATCGTTCCACCATTTTATCCACATTATCTGCATAGCCGTATTTTACCATGCCCAGCGAGGTAATTCCCGGCCGCACATTATGCAGCAGATAATAATAGGGAGCCTGTTTAATAATCTGATCAATAAAACATTTACGTTCGGGACGAGGGCCGACAAGCGACATATCTCCGCGGAGTACATTCCAAAACTGAGGCAGTTCGTCGATTCTGTATTTTCTTAAAATCCGGCCGAAAGGCGTAATACGCGGATCCTGCTCCGACGAAAGCATCGGACCGTCGGATTCTGCATCCGGATACATGGTACGGAATTTATACATCATAAAAGGTTTCCCAAACCTCCCGATGCGCTCCTGTTTAAAGAAAACCGGACCTTCCGAATCGCGTCGGATGCGCCGGCTCAGATACAGAAACAGCGGCGACAAGAGTAATAAAGCCAACCCTGCCCCGATTTTATCCAGACAAAACTTTATATTTTGAGCCGCCGGCGAGAAATTGTTATCCGTCATATCCACCAACGGCACGCCTACAATGGTTTTAATGCGCACCCGCGATAATAAGCCCATGCGATCTGCCAAAATCCGTATCGGCATTTTATAAGGATACAATGAATATAAAAGCGAGATTAATTGCTGATTATCTGCAGACTCAACCGCCAGCACCAACTCATTGACCCGATGCGAACGTATCACTTTCGGAATATCCGCCACGGATCCGAGCACAGTATCCGGATCTACTGCCACAACGGCATCTTCATTCTCGCGGATAAAACCCGCAATATCCGAGCCCAGATCGTACAGATTCTGAGCCAGTTTTGCAGCCTTCGGTCCGGTTCCGATTATCAATACGGGAATGCTCCATTTCCGGCTCCGGATATTCCGTATTCCCGCCTGTGTGATGCAAAGACGCGGAATATAAGTGAGCACAAACTGCATCCCGAATAAACCAAAGAAAAGCTGATAATAGACGTTGAACGATTGCGGCAAATCATCGAGTACTAAGACAAAAAACACGATCAGTGTGCCGATCAGTGTTGTGATACATGTAAGAAATAATTCGTGCAACCGCGATTTGCCAATGGGTTTGTTGTAATACCCCGAGAGGTAATAAAGTATAAGCCAGAAAAAAGGAATCAGCACCTGACCGGCAATCACATTGGGATATTGCAGATAAATCAGCAGACTGCTTGCACCTTCATAGATAGCAAATACCTCATAACGAAGCACATTAAATAAAAACCATACTATAAAGGCGCTGATATAATCGGAAAATATATAAAGCGCGGTTTGTCTGCGTTTGTTCATGCTTATCGAATAATCTGAATCTCTCCTCCTGCTCCCAGTTTCAGGATATTAGATGGTGCAGCCATACTTGTATCATCTTGCCGATAAGTTACAATATAATCCACACCCGCCTTAATCTCGTCGCTGATCTGCTGAAAATTTGCAGGCGAAGGTTCACCGCTCAGATTGGCCGACGTAGAAACCAAGGGTCTGCGAAAACGTTCGCATAAACGCTTCGAGAATACTTCTTGTGTAATACGGATACCGATACTGCCATCTTCGCCAATCAAACCGGGTGCCAGATTTTTAGCGCCCGAATAGATGATGGTGAGCGGTTTATCTGCCACTTCAATCAAATCCCAGGCGATATCGGGAACCTCTTCCACATACCGATCGAGTTTAGCTTCACTGTCGATCAAAACCAGCATGGCTTTATGATCGGCTCGTTTCTTTAGTTCGTAAACACGCTGAACGGCTGCTTCGTTGGTCGCATCACAACCAATCCCCCAAATTGTATCTGTAGGATAAAGAATTAAACCGCCCTGCTCCAATACTTCGCAGGCTTTTCGAATATCTTCTGTCATTTTTTATAAATCTTAGCACAAATGTACAAAGGTTTCAGGAAGATAAAAAACATTTAGAATACTTATTGTAAGTTTTAATTCCTGAATATATGTAATCCCGAAATCCGGCTGCAATCCGTGAATCATTTCTTTGCAGTGTAATCCGGATTGCACTGCCATGAAAATAAAATTACACTGCAGTGTAATTTTTTCGCCGCGAAACCGGCTTTATTACTTAACGTATAATCTATTTTACTTATTGTCTGAATTTAACTGTAATTATATGCTGTTAATTCTGCATTTGAGCTTTCCGAAAAAGAAAGAAAATTACTGAATCCGAACCATTCCTCCAAAATGATTGTTTTGATAATAAATTATAAGATATTATGGCACAATTTGAAGAATTTCATTTAGGTAAAAACAAGACTGACCAATCAGAACCAATCCGGATTGATGCAAAAGGGAGTCAGTGTCCGGGCCCGGTTTTAACCCTTGCACAAGCATTACCGAAAGCAACCATTGATCAGCAGATTATCATTGATGTAACTGATCCGGGATTTAAGAAAGATGCCGAAGCTTGGTCGGCAGTAACCGGAAATCCGATGATTTCGATTACTGAAAATGAGGGCGTAATCACAGCCACATTCGTAAAAAAGACTGAGCTTGGAAAAGCGCCGCTCCCTGAAAAAGAGGATAGTATGACAATTATTGTATTCAGCAACGAAATGGATAAAGCCATGGCGGCATTCAATATTACACTGGGTGCACTGGCTCTGGGTATGAAAGTACAACTTTTTTTCACCTTTTGGGGTTTAAGTCTGATCCGGAAAGATTCGGCTCCGAAACCGGATAAAGAATCAATGGCAGCCATGCTTCCCGAGGATGATAATTCACTGCCTTTATCGCATGATAATCTGGCCGGTCTGGGTGCAAAAA
>CAMTPG010000007.1 GCA_947074335.1 uncultured Parabacteroides sp. | reverse complement strand
CGAAACCTGCCGGCACTGTGCCGTCGGCCTGATTGCTTGTTGCACTGAAGTTTACGAAATATTCTACGCCCGCCTGTGCTTTCAGTCCGCTTACCGGTACGGTTACTTCTTCGCTCTGCTGCGGAGCCAGATTCAGGTTGAATTTGCCTTTGCGTACCACTTTGTTGTTTGCCATTACCTGATAATGAATGGTATAAGCATTCAGGTTGGTGAAATAGAAACGGTTGGTGATTTTATACAGGCCTGTTTCAGGATTCACGGATTCGAAACCGATATTCTGATGCGCATATTTCACTTCGGCCATGGCCGGATGCGGATCGCGGTCCGGATTCACCAGTCCGTTACACAAAAAGTTACCGTCGCTCGGCATATCTGTTCCGTAATCGCCGCCATAAGTCCAGTAGGGGCGACCCTGCTCATCAGTTTCCAAAATTCCCTGATCAATCCAGTCCCAGATAAATCCGCCCTGCAGGTTCGGATATTTATTGATGGCATTCCACTGTCCGGATAAGTTTCCGTTCGAATTACCCATGGCATGCGAATATTCGGAAGGCACAACCGGACGATCACTGCCTTTTCTGCCGATCTCTTCCAGCCAGCCTTCGCCCGGATATTGCGGAACATACATATCTGTGTTCCATTCCCAAAGGGCGCGTTCGTAATTGACAGGACGATTCATCATCGTTTTTTCTTTATCTTTCAGGTAAAGATAGGTCTGATAGAAGTTGTATCCGTTGCCGGCTTCGTTACCCAGCGACCAGATTGTTACCGAAGGATGATTTTTGTTGCGTTCGTACATATTAATGGTACGATCCATATGCGGTTTCAGCCATTCGGGGTTGTTACCGAGCGAACCGCCTTTGCTCAGGCTGTAATACATACCGTGCGATTCGATGTTGGCTTCGTCGTATACATACAAACCATATTCATCGCACAGCTCATAGAATTTGCGATCCTGCGGATAGTGCGAGAGACGAACCGCATTGATGTTATTCTTTTTCATGATCTCGAAATCCTTGCGCATCAGCTCTTCAGTGACATAATGGCCGGTTTCGGGATTGTGTTCGTGGATGTTTACGCCTTTGAATTTTATCGGCTCACCGTTGAACAGGAATACATTGTAAGGCTTGCCGTTTTCGGCCAGCTGATCGAGGTTTTTGAATTCCATGCGACGGAATCCTACGTTTTGAGGCACTACTTCGAGTACTTTGCCGTCGGCTTTCACCGTCATCAACAGGTTATACAGTTCAGGATGTTCGGCACTCCATTTGGCCACATCCGGCAGTTCGCATTCGAAAGAAACCGTCGAAACGGCATTCGGGCTTACCCAGATCTGTTTGGTAGCATTTACCACAACCTGTTGTTTGGCGTTAGTCAGCTCATACGAAACTTCTACATTTTCGGCTTTGCCCGTATGATTTTTTACATCCACGGCCAGATTGAAGATACCGTTTTTGTAGCTGTCGTCGAGGGTTGATACCACGCGATAATCCTGAATCGCTGTTTTGGGCTGCGACCACAGATACACATCGCGTTCGATGCCGCTGATGCGCCAGAAATCCTGACACTCGAGGTAAGTACCCGTGCTCCAGCGGAATATTTTCAGAGTAAGTATATTGTTGCCGGGTTTCAGGTAATCATTGATCAGAAACTCGGCCGGATTTTTTGAATCCTCGCTGTAACCAACCTCTTTGCCGTTTACATATACATACAGACCGGATTTGGCGCCGGCAATATGCAGGTAGATATCGCGACCGTCCCAATCGGCAGGAATTTCGAAATCGCGACGATATACGCCAACCGGATTTGTCTCCGGCAATTCGGGCGGTTGCGGATTACGGGCTTTAAATTCGTATCCGTGATTGGTATAGATGGCTGTGCCGTGTCCCTGCACTTCCCAGTTGCCGGGCACTTCGATGTCCGACCAGGTTGCCGTTGAAGCTGTCGGTTCGGTAATATCGGCGGGCAGCTGATGGTAAGCATCGGCATAATAAAATTTCCAGGTTCCGTTCAGCAGCGAATAGTAGGGACTTTTCGCATAATTATTATCCAGCGCGGTTTTGCGATCGGGATAACTCATAAAAGAAGAACGTGGCAATTCTTTGTTTACGGCGACAGTCTGGATGTCTTTCCAATAGGGAAGCGACTGTTGATCCGTAGTTTGCTGTGCAGCGGCATGACCGATTACAAAACCTGTCAGGGCGCCTGCAAGAAGAGTCTTTTTAAACATGTGTTTCATGATGAATAAGTCGGATTCTTATTGATTTGTGCTAATTGTTTGTATGACAAAGATAAACAAAAAAAGTGAAAACCCAAGCGTGGCAAAAAGCGGCCTGTGGTTTTCACTTCTGTTTTATAAATCCGTAAAAGCCGGAATTAGTTGGCTGCGTAGAAACCGTAGCTGTTTGCAATCTGACGGAATGCCAAAACGCCGGCCTGGTTCAGTTCGATATCCATGGTTTTGCCGTCGGGCAGGAACATCATCACTTCATTTTCGCTTTTAAACTGAAGCAGTTTGGTTGCTTCGCCTTCTACTTCCACATTCCAGCTCTGGTCTGCTTCGTTGAACACCAGATCAACAGCTTTATCTTCACCCTCTTTCTGGATGTGATAACCGTTTTCGGTTGTTTCGATGGCATACAATCCCTGTTCTGTTTCAACATTTTTTACTTTTCCTGCATCTGCCACCGGACTTTTTCCGCTCCAGAATTCGATAGAGTTTAATACCAGAATATCGGCCAAAGCAGAAATTTCATACACGGGAACAATCCAGAATGCAAAAAATACCAGCTCGTTCACAAATTTGCTGTCGATGTTGCTGTTCCATGTCAGCAGTTTGTTTGTTAAACCGAATGAACCGATACAAGAAGTAAACAGTGTGCTGCAAGCCAGCGAACCGGCGATCAGCATTGTTAGCGCTTTTTTCTTCATAACTGTAAAGTTGTTGTAATTTTAAATGATTGTGGCGCGAAGATACACAATTATTTCGATTTAAAAATCTGTTTAAATTTTATTCAAGATTAACTGAAACTGATTGTTTTGTTTGTAATTAACCAAAATCGATCTCGAAACGTGAAAAATATTGCAGATAGATTATATATTGTTAAATTTGCATCTACTTTCGGTTCTTTGATTGCCACATCCGGATCTTCTGAACTCCGGATGTGGCAATTCAGAATTTCCGTCATTCCGGGTTATCTGCACGATTTATTAATTTTGAATATATATAGTATGAACAGACATTGTAAAACCATGCTGATTACGGCATGCTTATTGATTTTCTTTCAGACAGTGCAGGCACAGGTGCCTTTTTATCCGGCTAAATCGGGTATTAAAATGTCGACAGTACTGAAAGATGCAAAAGGCAAAGAGACCAACTATACAGAGACCGAACTCGTCTCGGTAGATTTTCAGGATGAACAAAACTATGCGGTAAAGAGCGTTGTTCTCACCCTGGATGCCAAGAAAAAGCCCGTAACACCCGAACCGGCTGAGGTAACAATCGAGGTTGTCGACGGAAAAGTAAAATTTGATCCCTCGGCATTGCTCGGACAGGTGGCCAAAGATGTGGAGCTGACCGGCGAAGTTTTTATGCTGCCCGCTACGGTTTCGGTAGGCGATACCTTTGGCGATTACGGCATGAAGGCCAAAGTAGGACCGGTAGCAACCACGATTTCGGTGTCAAATATCCGGACAACCGGCAATGAAACGCTGCTGGTGGCCGAAAATCCGGTAGAATGTTATATTGTAGAATCTGATATTGCCGTGAAAGTGATGGGTATCAGTCAGCAGATGAGTCAGAAAATATGGTATGGCCGCGGCATCGGTCCGGTAAAAACCGAGATTTATCAGAAAGGAAAACTGCAAAGCAGCAAGGAGCTGGTAAGTATTACGGATGTTTAACCCGCTTATCAGAGCTGTTAAAGATATCAGGCATTCCGGCATTTCACGTCGGGATGCCTTTCTTTTTGGATTATTGCTTGGAATAATGTATTATCTTTGTGGCCGGATTAAAAAGAGAAATCGAAAATTATGATATCTGTTGAAGGATTAACTGTGGAGTTTGGCGGCTTTACGCTGTTTGATGACGTTTCGTTTGTGGTGAATAAAAAAGACCGCATCGCACTGGTTGGGAAAAACGGTGCCGGCAAATCGACCATGTTGAAGATTTTTGCCGGTTTGCAATCGCCTACTTCAGGTACACTGAGTGTGCCCCGTGAGGTAACGATCGGTTATCTGCCGCAGCAAATGAAACTGACCGATTCGCTTACGGTACGCAGCGAAGCCGAAAAGGCTTTTGCGCACATCCACGAAACGGAGCAACAGATCAACCGGCTTAATGAACAGCTGGCAGAACGTACCGATTATGAATCCGAATCGTATCATAAGCTGATTGATCAGGTCACACATCTTTCCGAGCAGTTTCAGATGATGGGCGGAACCAATTACCATGCCGAACTGGAACGTACACTGATCGGACTTGGATTTTCCAGGGATGATTTCGAACGTCCCACATCCGAATTCAGCGGCGGCTGGCGTATGCGTATCGAGCTGGCCAAGCTTCTGTTGCAGAAACCGGATGTGTTGCTGCTGGATGAGCCGACCAATCACCTGGATATCGAATCGATCCAGTGGCTCGAGAATTTCATAGCCACACGTGCCAATGCCGTGATTCTGGTTTCGCACGACCGGGCATTTATTGATAATACCACATCGCGCACACTCGAAATCGAGCTGGGGCGTGTATACGATTATAAAGTAAAATATTCCGATTATGTGGTGTTGCGCAAAGAACGCCGCGAACAGCAGTTGCGTGCCTTCGAAAACCAGCAGAAAAAGCTGGCCGATACCGAAGCTTTTATCGAACGCTTCCGCTACAAAGCCACAAAATCGGTACAGGTGCAATCGCGCATCAAACAACTCGAAAAGGTAGAGCGCATCGAAGTGGATGATGTAGATACAGCCATGCTGAGTCTGAAGTTTCCGCCGGCGCCTCGCTCGGGCTCTTATCCGGTGATTGCCGAGAATGTGGGTAAACGCTATGGCGATCATCAGGTTTTCGATCATGCCGAATTTACCATTAACCGCGGCGATAAAGTGGCTTTTGTGGGGAAAAACGGCGAAGGGAAATCGACACTGGTAAAATGTATTCTTGGCGAGCTTACCGATTTTACGGGTAAGCTGCAACTCGGACACAATGTAAAAATCGGATACTTTGCACAGAATCAGGCACAGCTGATGGATGAGAATTTGTCGGTATTCGATACGATTGATTATGTGGCACAGGGCGATATCCGCACTAAAATCCGGGATATTCTGGGTGCCTTTATGTTTGGCGGCGAGGCTTCGGATAAAAAGGTGAAAGTCTTGTCGGGTGGTGAGAAAACGCGTCTGGCCATGATCCGTCTGTTGCTTGAACCTGTTAATCTGCTGATTCTCGATGAGCCGACCAATCACCTGGATATGCGCTCCAAAGATGTGCTGAAAGAGGCACTGAAAGAATTTGACGGCACGGTGATTGTGGTTTCGCATGATCGTGAGTTTCTGGACGGACTGGTAGATAAAGTATATGAATTCGGCAATAAACAGGTACGCGAACATCTGGGTGGTATTTACGATTTTCTGGAGCGCAAAAAACTGGATAATCTGAAAGAACTCGAACGTTCTGCAGTCGCGGTTTCGGCCTCTGCCACCGATTCGGACGAAGCGGTTACTTCACAGAATAAACTCTCTTACGAAGCACGTAAAGAGCTGAATAAATCCATTAAAAAAGCCGAGAAATCAATTGCCGATTCCGAACAGAAAATAGCGCGCATCGAATCAGAAATCACGGCAATAGAAGCGCGACTGGCCACTCCCGAAGGTGCATCCGATGCCTCTTTGTATGAAGAATATGGCGGAAAGAAGAAAGAATTATCCGAAGTTATGGATCAATGGGCTGAACAGACCATGGAGCTGGAATTGCTCAATGAAAATCTGTAATTGGTAAACAATATGAACACATTATGAAAGTATCGGTTTTTCGAATAATTTTGAAAAACCGATACTTTTTTGGTTTATACTGATAGAATTTTGTTAGCTTTGCGGGCTTAAATATGGAAAAAACTTAACATGGATGCGAATAGCAGATTAACACAGATTATCGGAGGAAAAATACTTACGCCGCAGGGCTGGATCGAAAACGGTTCGCTCTTGATGCATGGTTCACGGATTCTTGCCATACAAACCGATCCTGCTGCTTATCCCGATGCCTTGATCTATGATGCCCAAGGCTGTTTTGTACTTCCCGGAAGTATCGATACACACATTCACGGCGGCGGCGGACATGATTTTATGGAGGGCACCGAAACGGCCTTCAGAGCAATCATAGCCGCACATCAACGCTACGGAACTACTGCACTTTATCCCACACTGGCTGCCTCTTCTTTTGAAATGATCCGACAGGCTGTTGCCACTACCGAAAAGCTGATGGCAGAAGCTGACAGCCCGGTTTTAGGATTGCATCTGGAAGGTCCGTATCTGAATCCCGCCATGGCCGGCGGACAGATGCCTGAATTTATATGCAATCCCGATAGCAGTGAATATCTGCCTTTGCTCGATCAGACCGGTTGTATCCGTCGATGGGATGCATCGCCCGAATTGCCCGGCGCACTTCAATTTGCGAAGACTGTAAGTTGTCGGGGTATTCTGGCCGGTATTGCGCATACGCAGGCAGATTATCCGCTGGTTCAGGCTGCCTGTGAAGCCGGATTTGCGCATGTCACGCATTTTTACAATGCCATGACTGCCGTGCATAAATCGGGTGCTTATAAAAAGGAGGGTACTGTCGAAGCAGTCTATCTCACGGATCAGCTGCCGGTAGAAATCATTGCCGACGGCATTCATCTGCCTCCCGCACTGCTTAAACTGGTGCATAAACTGAAAGGAGTGGAAAAAACCGTGCTGGTTACCGATGCTATGGCCTGTGCTGCTTATCCCGGATCAAAAGCGTATGATCCGCGTGTGATCATTGAAGATGATGTTTGTAAACTGGCCGACGGCTCTGCTCTGGCCGGCAGTATTGCCACTATGGACCGAACGATCCGAACCATGGTACAACAGGCCGGCGTTCCGCTCGAAGATGCCGTATGTATGGCTTCCGAAACACCGGCCCGGCTGATGCAGGTCTTTCATCGTAAAGGGTCGCTCCAAGCAGGTAAAGATGCAGACATCCAGCTTATGAACAGCGAATTGCAAATTCAGGCTGTCTGGGCAATGGGTAATCCGGTTTATTCGGGTTTGTAAATCTGTTTATAAACAGCTGCCTGTCTGCTTTATAAATGATAATTTTTAAGTGAATAGCTATTTTTTTAAATCATATTAAATTCTGAATAACCTTTTATTTGTTATATTTGTATGCTTAGATTAACAAATAAAACTAAATCGACAATTAATAATGAAAACAGATCTTAGTTCTCAGATTACGCTGACACGAATACCGCAGCGGTATTATCGTCCCGAGAATGCTTTTGAGCATTCTGTTTTAACTCGTTTAGAGAAGATTCCGACAACTATTTATCAATCCGTAGAAGAAGGTTCGGTTGCCATTGCACAGGAGATAGCCGGACAGATTCGTGAAAAGCAGAAAAGCGGTGAGAATTTTGTACTTGCTCTTCCGGGCGGACGCTCTCCTCTGAGTATTTATAAAGAACTGATTCGTCTGCATAACGAAGAACAATTGAGTTTTCAAAATGTAATTGTTTTTGTGGAATATGAATTTTATCCGTTGCCTGCACCTACAGCCGGAAATGTGGCTCGTCTGAAAGAGGCTTTACTGGATCATATCGATATCAACCCCGAAAATATATATGCTCCCGATGGTTGTATGGCTAAAGAAACCATTTTGGATTTCTGTCGTACATTCGAACAAACCATTCAGAAAGTGGGCGGCATCGATTATATTTTGCTGGGTGTAGGTCATGCAAGCAATATTATGTTTAACGAATCGGGTGCTTCGCCCAGTTCGCGCACACGACTGGTCTTGCTGGAAGGTGCTTCACGCAAAGAGGCTGCCCGCACATTCCCGTCGACCGAATCGGTTCCTGCCGGTGTAATTACCATGGGTATCGGCACGATGATGCATGCCAAACAGGCTGTTCTGATGGCCTGGGGTGATGATAAAGCCAAAATTATTGCCCGTACGGTAGAAGGAAAAGTAAGCGAATCTGTTCCCTCTTCGTATCTGCAGAATCATGCCGATGCTAAAGTGATTGTAGATCTGAGCGCAGCTTACGATTTAACCCGCATCTCACATCCCTGGCTGGTTTCGAACTGCGAATGGGATAATAAGCTGATTCGCCGTGCTATTGTATGGTTGTGTCTGCTTACCGAAAAACCGATTCTGAAACTTACCAATAAGGATTACCGCGAACATGGTCTGGGCGAATTGCTGGCCTTATACGGTTCTGCTTATAATGTAAATATCAAGATTTTCAATGATATCCAGCATACCATTACCGGATGGCCGGGCGGAAAGCCCAATGCCGACGATACCAATCGTCCCGAACGCGCCACGCCTTATCCCAAGAAGGTGGTTATCTTCAGTCCGCATCCTGATGATGATGTAATCTCAATGGGCGGCACATTCCACCGCTTGTGTGTTCAGAATCATGATGTACATGTAGCTTACGAAACTTCAGGTAATATTGCTGTTGGCGACGAAGAGGTAATTCGTTATTGCGAATTCCTGCGCGATGTATGCAGTCAGTATACAACCGATAAAACCGTAAAAGATAAAGCCGAAGATATTATCCATTATCTGCGCGAAGAAAAAGTGGAAGGTCAGCCCGAACGCAAAGATGTATTGTTCATGAAAGGTACAATCCGTCGCGAAGAGGCGCGTGCCGGTTGTCGTTACAGCGGCATCAAAGATGATAATCACATCCATTTCCTGGATCTGCCGTTCTATGAAACCGGTATGGTGAAAAAGAATGACATCAGCGAAGCGGATATTGAAATCGTGAAAAAGCTGTTGATCGACATCAAACCCGACGAAATGTTTGTAGCCGGCGATTTGGCCGATCCGCACGGCACACACCGTGTTTGTCTGAATGCCGTACTGGCTGCCGTAGATGAGCTGAAAAACGAAGAGTGGATGAAAAACTGTACAATCTGGATGTATCGCGGAGCCTGGGCCGAATGGGAAATGGACCATGTGGAAATGGCTGTTCCGATTTCGCCGGAAGAATTGCGCCACAAACGTAATGCAATCCTCAAACACCAGTCGCAGGCCGAAAGCGCTCCCTTCCTGGGCGACGACGAACGTCTGTTCTGGCAGCGTGCCGAAGATCGCAACCGTGCCACAGCCGATCTGTATCATAAACTGGGCTTAGCCTCATACGAAGCGATTGAAGCCTTTGTAAAATATAAACCGATCTGATAAACCGGTATCAGCATAAATTTAAAAAGACTGTTTGCTTATTCATCGAATAACAGGCAGTCTTTTTTTTGTCGGATATTATCTGTGATTTTCTTTCGGCTCTTTGGATAATTTGTTTACAATTCTTCGGATGATCTGCTTTTGTCAGAATTATCGGAGTTTCGGAATTGCGTTGTAAATATAAGCGTATTACCGAAAAGAAAAGGCTTCATAATTCGGTTGGATTTCCCTTGCAAGAGCGTTTAAATCCCCTTGTAAACCGATTAAAATTCCCTTGCGAACCGTTTATATAATATTTGCGATCATAAAAAAAGGCTGCCATCGGGCAGCCTCTTTCCGTTTTATATAAGAAATAATTTATTAGTAAGTTGTTCCCTGGAATACATTTGATTCTGAATAAGGTACCAGCGGGCCTGTTAATGTTAAGTCACGATTTGAGAAGTTCGGATCTACTGTGATTGTAGCATTACCAGAATTGTTATAAAGTACCATACTTAATGTAGCAGAGATAAATACTCCTTGCACAGCGAATGTTACATAAACGTTGCCATTCTTTTCCTGTTCAACCTGCAGGTTGGAAACATTTCCCTGAACGGTGATACCGCCTAATCCGTTAGGACCTGGATAAGGTGAATTAGAAGCCACCTGTACTGTTGCCTGTCCGTCATTCACAGATACATAATTGGTGTTAGAGTTTACATAGAAAAGACGTCCGTTAAGCGGTTGAACAGTATTAGCCTGAATAACCCAGGAACCACTTTCAATTGCCTGTACTGCAGTTTGGAAAGCAGCTGCTCCCATAATTGCGTCTCTTTGCAAACGTTCCTCTCTTTTTTCTTTTCTTTCTTCTTGTTTAATGCTTTGAGCATTTACTTGTGCCAATCCGCCAAAAATAAAGGCCATGACAACTACAATTGATACAATTTTTTTCATACGACTAAGTTTAAAACGATTTTCATAATGTATTAAAAAAACAGCCATTTAAAAGAATTGTTCAAAAAGAGGTGTATTTTTGTATAGATAAAAAAGATTAATATGAAAATAGAGGTTTGTTTATCCCCGGCATTATATCCTTATTATCATCAATCGGAAGCTATTGTTATTGTAACGGATATTTTCAGAGCTACCACAACCATGATTGCTGCTTTTGAGAGCGGTGCTGCACTGATACGGCCTGTAGAGAGGCTCGAAGAGGCTGCAGTTTATAAAGCCGAAGGCTGGCTGGTGGGTGCCGAACGGAATGTAGAACGTTGCGAGTTTGCTGATTTTGGCAATTCACCCTTTGATTATTCACCCGAAAAGGTGAAAGGAAAAGAAATTGTAATGACAACCACCAATGGCACAAAAGCCATATCAATGGCTCAACAGGCTCATCAGGTGATTATTGGTGCATTCCTTAATTTACAGGCAGTTGTCGATTATTGTCTGCTTCAGAAACGGGATGTTATTGTGCTTTGTTCGGGTTGGAATGATCAGGTGAATATCGAAGATTCCCTTTTTGGCGGAGCCGTAGTCGATTTACTGCTACAAGCCGGTTATTTACCGGCCAGCGATGCGGCGCGAATAGCTTATGATATGTGGCGCAATCATCAGGCAGATGCACTGCATTATGTATCTGAATCCGATCATTATGCCCGATTGAAAGCGCACCGGCTGGAAGAGGTGGTTCCTTATTGTCTTACTTTAAATATAAGCCGGAAAGTGCCGCGTCTTTTCATTGAAAATAATGTACTTTATCTGAAATAATCGATTTACTGTAATATGGAAAAAACTAAAAAAATACGATTTGGAATTGTTGGCACTAATTTTATTACCGATTGGGTAATTACAGGTGCAAAACAGGATGAACGCTTTGAATTAACTGCTGTTTATTCGCGAACAAAGGAGCGTGCCGATGAATTTGCAGCCCGTTATCAGATTCCTCATACTTTTACTTCGCTGGAGGCGATGGCTGCCAGTCCGCTGATTGATGCCGTATATATTGCGTCGCCTAATTTTATGCATGCCTCACAAAGCATTATGTGTATGCAACAGGGTAAACATGTATTGTGCGAAAAGCCATTGGCTTCGAATGCCCGCGAAGCGCGGGAGATGATTGCCGTGGCCCGGCAATATCATGTAACACTAATGGAGGCCATGAAACCAACTCTGACACCGAATTTTCTGCGTCTGAAAGCTGCTTTGGCCCAAGTCGGAACGATTCGCCGCTATTTTTCTTCCTATTGCCAGTATTCTTCACGCTATGATAAATATAAAGAAGGCGTGGTGCTGAATGCCTTTAAGCCGGAATATTCGAACGGGGCACTGATGGATATCGGAATCTATACCATTTATCCGATGGTTGTTTTGTTTGGGCGGCCACGGCAAATTCAGGCATCGGGCGTTTTACTCGAATCGGGTGTGGATGGTCAGGGAGCCGTTAATTTTGAATATCCCGGTATGAATGCCACTGTACTCTATTCAAAGATTGCCGATTCGATGCTGCCTACCGAAATACAGGGAGAAGCGGGAATAATAACAGCCAATCGCATCAATCTGATCGGGGAAGTTACGTTTACACCGCGCATCAGTGCAGCTTCGGGTAAAGGTCCGGTTGCCGAACCGCAAGTTATTAGTATTCCGTCCGGAAAAGATGAATATTTTTATGAAGTAGAAGAATTTATCAATCTGATAGAAAGCGGAAAAAGAGAATCCGAAATCAACAGCCCGGAAAATTCGCTGATTGTGCTGGAGATTCTGGATGAAATCCGCCGGCAACTCGGCGTTATTTATCCGTCGGATAAAATGGATTGAATGATTTTTCAGTGGACGAAAGCAATGCTGACAACTGATTCGATCAGTCTGTTACGATAAAATCCCGCTGTTTAAATTGTAAAATAGAGAATTAAAAAAGGAAGTCTGAAAATACATTTGTATAATCCGGACTTCCTTTTTTTTGAATCAGTTGTTATAACTGATTATTTGTAATTAATTTTCTAACACCGGATATAAAACCGGTGAATGATCACATTATGCCTGTCCCGGCAAAATTTCAGCTTCTTTTATTTATATTCTCTCAGAAAATAGCGCGAAATAAATTGCCAGTTATCCTGTACAATGGCTTTGCTGCGCGCTTCGCTGATCAGACTTTTTGCCTGTGCATCATCCAGCATATGGTTCTCTGCCATCGTATAGAGGAAATCAATGCTGACCTGTTTCACAATGAAATAGGCGATAGCCTGTTCGGCAGCAATCTTCTGATTGTAATAGGGATTATTTTCATCTTTGATACATTCCACACCGTGTAGAATCAGCTGCAGGCCGTCTTTTTCGGAAGCATACAGCGCCAGTTGCATCTGATAAATCTGTTCCAGATGCAGATCTTCACGGATATCCAGTTCGTTTTCGATAAATGCAGCCACCTCTTTCTTCGATTCAAAATAAAGAATCTTTTTATCGCCGGCTTTTTCACGGAATTTCTCAATCTGCTGCTTGATTTTTTCCTCTTCGTCGGCTGCAACCGGTAAGGTGGCCTCTTGTGTTTCTGCACCACGTTTGGCAAACAATGCATAATCGGGATGCGATTCGGGCATAATCAGCGACAGCCATTTGGGCGAGGTATAAGCCAGCATTGCTGTTTTCGAGAAATGTGCCAGTGCATTATGCAGAATCACCACTTCATCATTGCCGCGTTCCATCGGATTCATCTTCCAGTATGCTTTTACGGTTTCTGTCAATTCTTCGTTTGAATCGGTAAACAGGTAACTGTTATAATGGAACCAGTGAATCAGATTGTTGAAGACTGTTTCATCCTCATAGCGTGTTTCGGGCGCGAAAAGCTTCTGCATCTTTTCATTTTCGGGAGCAACGGTCCATTCATCGCAAAAGAAATCGTAGATTTTGCGGGCGCTGTCTTCGTTAGCCTGATTATCCGGACTTACAAAAGTGCCTTTGCGTGCACCATGATATTGTTGTGTATAATGCCAGAGTAAAAAGCGGATGTCTTCCAGATTAACCTCATCTTCATAGTAATTATCGCTTACCAGATAAAAAGGTAAATAGGTGCCGAACAACTTTTTATATTCCAGAATAAAAGAGCGCCAGATATTTAATCCCGAGATTACATCCTCGAAATAGGCAGCCAGTCGCAAACTGATCTCTTTTGTCTCCTCTTTCTCGAACGAATAACCCAGTCTGGTTTCATATAATAACTGATGAATGCGGTTTGCCACATAGGTATAATATAAATCGGTTTCATCCGATTGTGTGTAAGGATGCAGTTGCAACCAGTCTTTCGAAAATATTTTTATGTTTTTCATATGTATTTACTCAGTTTGTTAAAATAGTGAGTGATTAAACCACAAATATAATGATATTTTTCATAGAACAGAACATCTGATACAGCTATGATCCTGCTTCTGTAATGAGCAAAATGTTAAATCTACAGATCTCTGTTAACGGATAAAGCTATTTATGTAAACAAAATGTAACAACTATTTCCGTAATGTAATAAATTCTAAATTTTAATGAAATAAGCCTGCTCTACTTTTGCATCAGATAAATGAATAAGAATTGAAAATAATGATGAAAATTTGCAAAAACAAAAGAACAGGTTTACTGCTACTCTTCTTACTAAATATCTGTTTCGTGCAGGGTTTGCAGGCACAGACCGGCGTAATCTGCGGAACAGTAATCGATACTAAATATAAAGAACCGTTAATCGGAGCGTCGGTTTCTATCGAAGGAACAACTATCGGTGCCATTGCCGATATCGACGGTAATTTCCGGATCGAAAATGTAAATCCCGGCACCTATACGCTTATCGCTTCGTATGTTTCCTACGAGCCAAAGCCGATTTCGGATGTTGTGGTGAAAGCCTATCAGGAATCGGTACTGCACATTGAACTGGATGAATCAAATCTGCAGCTGCAAAATGTTACCGTGGTAGCACAACGCAAACTGGGAACCGAATCGGCCGTACTGAATACCGTTCGTAAAAGTCTGCCGGTGATGAACGGCATCTCGGCACAGCAAATCAGTAAAACACAGGATAGCGATGCAGCCGAAGTGCTGAAGCGCATTCCCGGCATCACCATTGTAGATGATCGTTTTATTGTAGTACGCGGTTTGTCACAGCGATATAACAATGTATGGCTGAACAATGCCACAACACCTTCGAGCGAAACCGACAGTCGCGCCTTTTCATTCGATGTACTTCCTTCGTCACTCATTGATAATATGATGGTGTATAAAAGTCCGTCGGCCGAACTTCCTGCCGATTTCTCCGGCGGTTTTGTACGCGTGCTCACTAAAAACACACCCGAAGGCAACTCTTTTGCCATTGCTTATCAACTGGGATTCAATACCAATGCTACCTTTCGCGATTTTCAGCTTACTAAAGGTAAGGCCATCGATTATCTGGGTTTTGGCGCAAGTATGCGTCAATTGCCTTCGGATGCTCCCGCACATCTCAATGAAGTTTCTACCGACGAAGCTGCCGCTTTTACCCGCCGCACCAACGACGGCTGGAAAATCAAACACTTTACAGCCATGCCCGATCAGCGCCTGTCGCTGACCATGAACCGGCAGTTTGATGCCGGCGCCTGGAAAATAGGCAACATTACCAGTGTAAATTTCAGTACGGGATATGATTATTATGATCAGATCAACCGCAATTACCTCTCGTACGATATGAATAGTGATCAGTCGCAATACCGCTACAACTACCGGGATGTACAATATAAAAATACAACCAAGCTGGGCGTACTCTTCAACTGGTCGTTCCTGAAGGGAAATAACAAATATGAATTCCGCAACTTCTTTAACCAGCGCGGCACCTCTTCGCTGACACAACGCGAAGGAACCGATTATTATTCCGAACAGAATATCCGCAAATGGGAATCGATTTATACCGGACGCACCACGTATGCCGGTCAGCTGAGCGGCTCGCATAAATTCAGCGACGACATCAATAAGCTCGACTGGACCTTCGGCTATGCTTATGCCGCCTACAAAGAGCCCGATCGCAAAGTGGTTAACTCACTGGAGCGCATCGTAGAAGGCGAACCGCTTTATTATGTATCCGATCCGACCCGCTATTATCAGCATCTCAAAGATAACAGCCTTTCGCTGGGTACAAATTATGAACATGCTTTCGAAGTATCCGATCAGTTTAAACCGGTGGTATATGCCGGCGTATATGGCGAATACAAGAAACGCGATTTCGACGCCCGCCGCTTTGTATATAACCTGTTAGGCAACGGATACAATCGGTATGCCGACTGGGATTACAGCGAAATCTTTACCGATGCGAATATTGCTGCCGATAAGATTTACATGAAAGAAAGTACCAACAAAAGCGATCTTTATACATCCGACAACGGACTGGCAGCCGCTTATGTTTCTGCCAAATTAAACTGGGGCGAAAAACTCAATGCCAATGCCGGCATACGCATGGAATATTATCAGCTTAAAATAGACGGATATGAATCGGATGGCATCAAGCCGGTTCATCTCAACGAGAAATCAACCGAGTTTTTCCCTTCCGTCAATATGGCATACAGTCTTACCGATAAACAACAACTGCGCGTAGCCTACGGCCGCTCGGTGAATCGTCCGGAATTTCGCGAAATCGTTCCTTATGTGTATTACGATTTTGCGCTCGATGCCAACATCACCGGTAATGTAAATCTGCGCAATGCCTATGCCAATAATGTGGATATCCGCTATGAGTTTTATCCTTCGGCCGGCGAAACCGTTTCGGTTGGCGCATTCTATAAATACTTTAAAGATCCGATCGAGCAAACTTACAGCGAAGCCGGTTCCGGACTGCAATATTCGTATCACAACGCACATCATGCCAAAGCATTCGGTGTTGAGGCCGATATAAAGAAACAACTCGATTTTATCGGACTGCCCGATTTCAGTTTCGTATTCAACGGCGCCTGGATTTACAGTAAAGTCTATTTTGCCGAAGGCGCTTTTGAGCGCGACCGCGCCATGCAGGGACAATCGCCTTATCTGATCAACACCGGACTTTTCTATCAGCGCGAATCCAACGGCATATCGGCATCACTCTTATACAACCGGATTGGTAAACGCATAGAAACTGTAGGCGTTCCGGCACAGAACCCGAACGATGATATTCCGGATATTTACGAGATGCCGCGCAACTCGCTCGATATAACCTTCTCAAAGAAACTGGGCAAATATGTAGAGATCAAAGCAGGTGCCAAAGATCTGCTCAACTCGAAAACAGAATATAAACAATTCCTGAAACTCACCGAAGATTCAGGCGAAAAACGCGAAGTGGAACAATTGATTCGCAGTTATCGCCCGGGTGTAACCCTGAATATCGGTGTTTCCGTGAAATTTTAATCAATCATTTTATACTCACTAAATTCATTGAATTATGAACAAGTATTTACTAAAAGGCATGAGTGTCATGCTTTGTATGGCCGCCATGTTTGGAACAGTTGGCTGTAGCGACGACAAAAATGAATCGGGCGAAATAGCCGTAAGCGCTATCACATTCGATAAAACAACCGTTACACTGGCTCCGAATGCTACCGTAACGCTGCTAACTTCGTTTACACCTTCGGATGCGACGAATAAAGCATTAACCTGGACTTCATCCAACGATCAGGTTGCTACAGTAGCTGCCGGTTTAATTACAGCCGTTGCCGCCGGAGAAGCAACCATCACGGCCCGCACCGACGAAGGCGGAAAAACAGCCACCTGCGTGGTAACCGTGGCAGCCGATGCGCCCGAATCCAACGACGTAATTCTGGAAGGAGAAATCACTTCAAACCTCACACTGAAAGCTACCGATAATGTTTTGCTGAGAGGTTTTGTTTATGTAACCGACGGCGCCACGCTGACTATCGAGCCCGGAACCGTGATTAAAGGCGAAAAAGCCACCAAAGGTTCGCTGATCGTAGAACGCGGCGGTAAACTGATGGCCGAAGGAACACTGGCTAATCCCATTGTATTCACCTCAAATCAGCCGGCCGGAAGTCGCGATTATGGCGATTGGGGCGGATTAATACTTTGCGGTAAAGCACCTACCAATGCCAACGATCCGCAGATCGAAGGCGGTCCGCGCAGTCATTACGGCGGCAACGAACCCGAAGATAATTCAGGTATTGTAAAATATGTACGTATTGAATATGCCGGTTATCCGCTGGAGCCGAATAAAGAGATTAACGGATTGACCTGCGGCGGTGTAGGTAGCGGAACAACTATCGAATATGTACAGGTTTCGTATTGCGGCGACGATTCGTTCGAATGGTTCGGTGGTACTGTAAATGCCAAATATCTGGTTGCTTACAAAGGCTGGGATGATGAATTTGATACCGATTACGGTTATCAGGGTAAACTGCAATTCTTATTGGGCGTTCGCGATCCGAAAGTAGCTGATACCTCAAAATCAAACGGATTTGAATCCGACAATAATGCCAACGGTTCAGGCGATTTACCACTTACATCACCTGTATTCTCGAATGTTACGCTAATCGGCCCGTTCTATGGCGTTTCAGCCGGTAAAGCTGAATCGGATATTCTTTATTTCACCGAAGATGCGCCCAACGGAGCCAAAGGCGGTCAGTTCCAGGCAGCTATGCATATCCGTCGTAACTCTTCACTGAAAGTGTATAACTCAATCTTCACAGGCTGGCCTTACGGATTATATTTGCAAAATGCGAATCCCGGTGTGGTTATTAAAAATGTAATCCTTGCCGGAATGTGGGAGAATTACCGCGACGAAACCAGTCAGAACTATTTCGAAATTGCCGATCTGAATAACCTGGTTTATGCATCAAGCAATGATATCATTGCCAACAACGGTGATTATTCTTCGATTGTAACAGCCCATATCGGCGGCGCGGATTTTGCAGATGCTGATCTGAGCGACAGCTTCTTTACACGGGTTGCTTACAAAGGTGCATTCGATGGCATTAACGACTGGACTGCCGGTTGGACAAACTGGGATCCACAGCAAACTAACTATTAATTATGATAAAAAAGCTGATTCTGACATCCACATTATTGGCCGGAACTACTATTGCCCTTCAGGCTCAGGATTTATTCCTGAGCGAAGGGCAGTATTATACTGACGAAACACAAACAATTCCGTACACCGGCCGTTATACCGAATTTTACGACGACGGCATGTTAAAAATGGAACTTTCGCTCAAAGACGGCCGCCCCGAAGGTACCTATGTTATTTATTATCCGGATGGCAAAATTGCCGAAGTGCGTTCCTATTATCACGGCGTTTTTCATGGCGAATGGCGCACCTACAATGAAAACGGTGCATTGATTGGCATGGCCACATATCGCGACGGACAAAAAGACGGACCGTGGCGCATCTGGAATGAAAAGGGAAATCTGCTGTTCGAAATGTTTTACACACGAGGTCGTAAATGCGGCATCTGGCGCTCATGGGATGAAGAAGGAAACCTGTTGAGCGAAGAGGAGAAAAAGGAATAAATCCGATGCTCGCTCAAAGGATAAATAACAAACTGTAAATAAATTCCGGGTTGTAAAAATCCCCGAATCGAAACCGGATGATTTTGCCTGAGTTGTATGCAATAACAAAAGTTCAGAATCATCGTTTGGGTGAACGGTTCGGGGATTTTCTATTGTAGATTTCTATTGTCCGTTTCCTGCTATTTATGTTCTGCTGTTTTTCATCATCTGCTGCCCCGATTTCAAAATCAGGTAAACAGAACCATTGCGGTTATTACCGGTTATTTCGACAGCGCTGTCAGCGGCTGCCCAGATCATCATAAAGCGTTTGCAGCAGCGCTTTGCCTTTGCGGATGCGAATTTCGCTATCCTCTTCGGGCCATTCAATCAGCGGTTTCATGCCTTCATTATCGAACACGGTTACGCCGGTACTGTCGATAAATCCAAAACCGTTGGGATAGGTATAAAAAGCATACGGCTGATAATCGGGACAAAACAGGTTTCTGCTGAATTTAAAATCATCATACGGCAATCCGAGTTGCGCCAGCAATGTCGCTGCTAAATCCGTCTGACTGGCCAGCCGGTCAATCACTTCGGGCGTTTTAACCGCTCCGCCTGTCCAAAGCATCGGGATATGGAAACGGCGCGGTTCGTAATCATTCACATCGGCCGGATAGCGAAATCCGTGATCCGAAACCAGAATAATCAGTGTATTATCCCACGCCGGCAGTGTTTTAAACTGACGGATGAAATCGCCCAGACAGCTGTCGGTAAAAGCTACCGAATTGGGATAAAGTTCTTCCAGCCGGTTGTAAGGCACTTCGAAAGGTTCGTGACTGCTCAGTGTGAGAAATGTAGTCATCCGGGGTTTATCGCTTTCGCGTTGCTGCAGATCTTCGAGCAAAAAACGAAAGGTAATATCATCGTTGGCGCCCCATTTGGATAAGCGCGACGAAAGCGGAAAATCGCGATCGGCCGTAATCCGGTTATAGCCCGAACTAAAGAAATAACTCTGCATATTGGTGAAGTTAATATCACCGCCATACAACATATCCGAGGTGTAACCGGCTTTATCCAACTCGCGGGCCAAAGCGGGAAGCGACTGGCTTTTGGCCGGATATTTCATGATCGAGGTAGTGGGCTGCGCCAGATATCCGTTAAGTGCCGAAACAATGCCGCGGTCTGTTCGGAATGAGTTGGCATACAGGTTGGTAAACAGAATTCCCTCTTCGCACAAAGCATTGAGTTGCGGTGTGATTTCCGGATTTCCGCCCGTTGCACCTACGGCATTGGCCGAAAAACTTTCCAGTAAGATAAGCAGAATATCCGGCCGGTCGGTAGTCAGTTTCGCAGGCACCGAATCGCAATGCATCCACTTTGGGTCCAGCAGCCCGCTCACAATCGTCTCGCACTCGTCGGCCGGAAAAAACCGGAACTGCTTGCCGAAATCCTGCTGTTTACTGAACGAGGTAAGCAGACTGAAACAGGGATTGATGGCCGAATGATTCAGCAACTGATTATTACTGAAATAAACCATGCCCACATTGGCTGTCGATGTAGTTACGCCGCCGCGAATCGGGATAAAAAGCAAACCGCCCAGCAGCAGTGTAAGCAGTGTGCAGCCGCCGCGCCGCCGCGCCGGCGTTTCGGGAAAAAGCGGAATAATCAGACGTTTAAAGGTGAAAAATACCAGCGCACCATAAGCCAGGAAAAAGAGTGTCTGTATCAGAAATTCTCCGATGGGCACACTGTTCATTGCCTCTTTGGGCGATTGCAGGTAGAAAAAAAGCGTAGAATCGAGTCGGAAGCCCCAATAGCCGTACAGCGCCAGATCAACAGCAAACACAAAAGCCGTAAAAACAGCAGTTACTGCGATATATCCTGTCAGAAAACGGCGGTAAAACCGTCCGGGCAGCCAGATCGAAAACAGCACACACAGCAACGGAATCACCGTTAAATAACCGGCCATGGTGCAATCCAGTTTTAAGCCGTGCCACATCACCTGCAGATAATCCCAAAACGGAACAGAAAGCGAAAGTGTATGCTGATACAGCATAAATACAGGCTTCTGAATGGCAAAGAGCGGCAGCCAGACCAGAAATGCAGCCAACAGGAAAAGTAGTCTTTTTTTCATACAATTAATTCGATGGCTCCCGATCAGAGCCGGCTATAAAAAAATAACATTTGCAAACGGCCGGATTTTCCCGACAGTCTGCAAATGTATAAATAAAGTGATTTCGATAAAACGAAATTAGCTATACAATTTTTCTCTCAGTTCGGCAACGGCCGGATCTGTGATGTAATCATCGTATTCCATCATACGGTCGATAATGCCGTTTGGTGTCAGTTCGATGATGCGGTTGGCCACGGTCTGAATAAATTCGTGGTCATGGCTCGAGAACAGGATATTTCCTTTAAATGTACGCAGTGTATTATTAAATGCCTGAATAGATTCCAGATCCAGGTGATTGGTCGGAGTATCCAGAATCAGACAGTTGGCATCGGTAAGCATCATGCGCGAAATCATACAACGCATTTTTTCGCCCCCCGAAAGCACATTTACTTTTTTCAGCAGCTCTTCGCCGGAGAATAACATACGACCTAAGAATCCTTTCAGGAATACCTCGTTGGTTTCGGGCGAGAACTGACACAACCAGTCGATCAGGTTATAATCCGAATTGAAGAAATTCGAGTTATCCAGCGGCAGGTATGATGTGGTGATGGTTTGTCCCCACTGATAAGAACCCGCATCGGGTTGCTCTTCGCCGTTGATGATCTGGAAGAAAGCAGTCATGGCACGCGGATCGCGGCTGATGAATACCACTTTATCATCTTTCTCAATATTGAAGTTGAGGTCTTTGAACAGCACTTTACCATCGAAGGTTTTAGTCAATCCTTTTATCTCCAGAATCTGGTTACCCGGTTCGCGGTTCGGATTGAATAAAATTCCCGGATAGCGGCGTGAAGAGGGTTTAATCTCTTCGATGTTGAGTTTATCCAACATCTTCTTGCGACTGGTAGTCTGTTTGGATTTCGCCACATTCGCACTAAAACGGCGAATAAATTCTTCCAGCTCTTTCTTCTTCTCTTCCGCTTTTTTGTTCTGGTTTTGCTGCTGACGCAGAG